>NZ_CP071502.1:0-45000 GCF_017354965.1 Shewanella sedimentimangrovi
GTGGCGGTTTCACTTTGGCAACAATGTATCGGAAGACTGCAGGACGAGCTTTCTGCTCAGCAGTTCAGTATGTGGATCAGACCGTTACAAGCCGAAATGGATGGTGACACCTTGGTGCTTTATGCCCCGAATCGCTTCGTACTCGACTGGGTGCGCGACAAGTACATCAACATCATCAATCAGTTCTTCACCGAACAGATGGGATCCGACGCCCCCAAGCTCAGATTTGATATCGGCAGCCGTCCTTCTGCCAAAACCCAGACTGTGGCTCCCGCAGCCAGCAAGGTGGCCGCCCCTGCCGCCAAGGCCGGGATCAATCACTTTGCCCAGGCACCCGAGCCTGCTGCCGTCAGCAATCATCGCAGCAACATCAATCCCACCTACCAGTTCGATAACTTCGTAGAGGGTAAATCGAACCAACTGGGTAAGGCTGCGGCCTTGCAGGTGGCGGAGAATCCCGGTGGCGCCTACAACCCCTTGTTCCTTTATGGTGGCACGGGTCTGGGTAAGACCCATCTGCTGCATGCCGTGGGTAATGGCATAATAAAGAACAATCCCAATGCCAAAGTGGTCTATATGCATTCGGAGCGCTTTGTGCAGGACATGGTCAAGGCGCTGCAGAACAACGCCATCGAAGAGTTCAAGCGCTATTACCGCAGCGTCGATGCCCTGTTTATCGATGACATCCAGTTCTTTGCCAACAAGGACAGGTCCCAGGAAGAATTTTTCCACACCTTCAACGCCCTGCTGGAAGGTAATCATCAGATCATCCTGACTTCGGATCGCTATCCCAAGGAAATCGACGGGGTAGAGGACAGGCTCAAGTCCCGCTTCGGCTGGGGTCTGACCGTGGCCATCGAGCCACCGGAGCTGGAAACCCGGGTGGCGATTTTGATGCGCAAGGCCCAGGAAAGCGGTATCAATCTGCCCGATGAAGTGGCCTTCTTTATTGCCAAGCGCTTGCGTTCCAACGTCCGTGAGCTGGAAGGCGCCCTGAACCGGGTGATTGCCAACGCCAACTTTACCGGTCGTCCGATCACCATAGATTTTGTGCGCGAAGCGCTGCGAGACCTCTTGGCTCTGCAGGAAAAATTGGTCACTATAGACAACATTCAGAAGACGGTGGCTGAATACTACAAGATAAAGATGGCCGATATGCTGTCCAAGCGCCGCTCCCGCAGTGTGGCGCGCCCAAGACAGGTGGCCATGGCCTTATCCAAAGAATTAACCAACCAGAGCTTGCCGGAAATCGGCGATGCTTTTGGGGGGCGTGACCATACCACAGTGCTGCATGCCTGCCGTAAGATTGCCCAGCTGCGGGAAGAGAGTCACGATATTAAAGAAGATTACGCGAACCTGATCCGCACCTTATCTTCTTAATTTTTGACAGGGAATTGGACAAGATGAAATTTTCGATTGATAGGGATGCCCTATTAAAGCCGTTGCAGCTGGTGAGCGGCGCGGTAGAAAGACGCCATAACTTGCCTATTCTGGCTAACCTCCTCGTAGAAGTAAGCGGTCACTCACTCAGACTGACAGGCACAGATCTGGAAGTTGAGCTGGTGGGCCAGGCCGCCATCCACGGCGACATCCAGGAAGGCCGCACCACGGTGCCGGCCAAGAAGCTGCTGGACATAGTCAAATCCCTGCCGGAACAGACAGAGCTCAAGATAGAACAACAGGACAACAAGTGGTTGCTGCGCAGTGGCCGCAGCCGCTTCTCACTGGCGACCCTGCCGGCGGAAGAGTATCCCAATGTGGAAGCCTTCCAGGCCGATATCGAATTCAGCATCAAGCAAGGCATGCTCAAGTCCATTATCGATTCGACCCAGTTTTCCATGGCCAACCAGGACGTGCGTTATTACCTCAACGGCCTGTTGCTGGAGACCGAAGGTAACGTGCTGCGCGCCATCGCCACCGACGGTCATCGTCTGGCCCTGAGCCACAGAATGATTGCCGATTCCCTGCCCGAAAAGCAGGTGATAGTGCCGCGCAAAGGGGTGATGGAGCTGGCGCGTTTGCTGGATGCCGAAGATCAGGACATCAGCATCGCCATCGGCGAGAGTGCCATTCGCGCCACCACGGCCAACGCAGTCTTTACCAGCAAGCTGGTGGACGGTCGATTCCCCGATTACCGCCGGGTGCTGCCCAAGGGCGGCGACAAGATAGTGATCGCCAGCCGTAACCATCTTAAACAGGCGCTGCTGCGGGCTTCCATTCTCTCGAATGAAAAATTCCGTGGCGTGCGGATCCAGCTGGAAGACAGCCTGCTGAAGATCACCGCCAATAACCCGGAGCAGGAAGAGGCGGAAGAGATCATCGACGTGGATTACCAGTCCCAGCCGCTGGAAATCGGCTTCAACGTCTCCTATCTGCTGGATGTGCTTAACAGCCTCAAGTCCGATGAGGTGCGTATCACCCTCATTGATGGCAACTCCAGTGCCCTTATTGAAAACCACGTCGAGGAAGACTCAATGTACGTGGTGATGCCGATGAGACTCTAACGGACTCGGCCGGCCTTTGGGGCCGGCCAGCCCCTTGAACTTCCCCGATGAGCCTCACTCGCCTCAGCATAGACGCCTTTCGCAATATCCAATCCGCCCAATTGTTGCCCGGCCCGGGTCTGAACCTGATATACGGCCAGAATGGCAGCGGCAAGACCAGCATATTGGAAGCCATTTATTTCCTCGGAATGGGGCGGTCGTTTCGCAGCCATTTGTCACAGCGGGTTATCAACCAGGAAGCCGACAAGCTGACCCTGTTTGCCCTGCTCAAGCTCGAAAGCGGTGACAGCAAGCTGGGGCTCAGGCGCTTTCGCAGCGGTGATACCGAGGTGCGCATTGATGGCGAGCGGGTCAAGCGGCTGTCGGAATTGGCCGAGGCCTTGCCCATCCAGGTCATCACCCCCGAGAGTTTTGCGCTGCTGTTTGAGGGCCCCAAGGCCAGGCGCCAGTTTATCGATTGGGGCGCCTTTCACTCCTCGCCCCAGTTCCATCAGGCCTGGATGGCAAGTCGCCGGATTTTAAAGCAGCGAAATCAGCTTCTTAGAAATGGCGCACCCTATCAGCAGATCCGATTCTGGGATCAGGAGCTGGTGCGCTATGCCCTTGAAGTCACAGAGATAAGAAACCAATATGTCCACTCGTTAAATGACGTGCTTAAGGGTATAATCGGGGAGTTTTTACCCGAGGTGGATATCCGGGTGTCTTTCACCCGCGGCTGGGACAGCAAGAGTGAACTTGCTGAGCTGCTTGAGGCCCAATATCCCAGGGATCTGGCCACAGGTCACACTGTCAATGGCCCCCATAAAGCGGATCTGCGACTCAGGGTAGGCACTTTGCCTGTCCAGGATGCGCTGTCCCGTGGACAACTGAAATTGCTGGTCTGTGCACTGCGGATTGCCCAAGGTAAGTTGCTGAAACAGCAGATAGATAAACACAGCATCTATCTGGTGGATGACTTGCCCTCGGAGCTGGATGCCGGGCACAGACAACAGTTGCTGCAACAATTGCTCGATACCGGCGCCCAGCTGTTTGTGACCGCCATCGAGCCGGCAGCAATAGTGGATTTATTACCCGCACCGCCCGACAGGATGTTTCATGTGGAACAGGGGCGGGTGACTCAGATTGAATAACCGACGAGAGAATAATATGTCAGAGAATAGTTACGATTCGTCGAGTATTAAGGTACTTAAAGGCCTTGATGCAGTACGTAAAAGACCGGGGATGTACATAGGTGACACGGACGACGGTACAGGTCTGCATCACATGGTCTTCGAAGTGGTCGACAACTCCATCGACGAAGCCCTGGCCGGTCACTGTAGCGATATCACCATTACCATTCATGTGGATGGCTCTGTTTCGGTCAAAGATGACGGCCGTGGCATTCCCGTGGCCATTCACCCTGAAGAAGGGGTGTCTGCTGCCGAAGTGATCATGACGGTACTGCACGCCGGCGGTAAGTTCGACGACAACTCCTACAAGGTATCCGGCGGTTTGCACGGTGTGGGTGTGTCCGTGGTGAACGCCCTGTCCAAGAAGCTGCAGCTGACCATTCGCCGAGAAGGCAAGGTCCACGAGCAGTTTTACACCCATGGTGTGCCAGATGCCCCCATCAAGGTGGTGGGCGAGGCCAGCAAGACAGGTACCGAAATCCGTTTCTGGCCCAGCGAAGAAACCTTCTCCGACGTGGAATTCCACTTCGATATCCTGGCCAAGCGGGTTCGTGAACTGTCGTTCCTCAACTCCGGTGTGGGTATCCGCCTGGTTGACGAGCGTGACAACAAGGACGAGTTCTTCAAGTACGAGGGCGGCATCAGCGCCTTCGTTAACTACCTGAACCGCAACAAGACTCCGGTCAACAAAGATGTATTCCACTTTGCCCAAGAGCGTGAAGACGGCATTACCGTGGAAGTCGCCATGCAGTGGAACGATGGCTTCCAGGAAAACATCTTCTGTTTTACCAACAACATTCCCCAGCGCGACGGCGGTACCCACCTGGCCGGTTTCCGCGGCGCCCTGACCCGTAACCTCAACAACTACATGGAAGCTGAGGGTTACAACAAGAAAAACAAGACCAATGCCACGGGTGATGATGCCCGTGAAGGTCTGACGGCGGTGATTTCGGTCAAGGTGCCCGATCCCAAGTTCAGCTCCCAGACCAAGGACAAGCTGGTTTCCAGCGAAGTGAAGGCCGCGGTTGAGCAGACCATGGGTGAAAAACTCAATGACTACCTGCTGGAAAACCCCACCGATGCCAAGCTGATTGTCGGCAAGATCATCGATGCCGCTCGTGCCCGTGAAGCGGCCCGTAAGGCCCGGGAAATGACCCGCCGTAAGGGCGCCCTCGATCTGGGTGGTCTGCCGGGCAAACTGGCCGACTGTCAGGAAAAAGACCCAGGTTTATCCGAAATTTACATAGTGGAAGGTGACTCGGCCGGCGGCTCCGCCAAACAAGGCCGAAACCGTAAGAATCAGGCGATTCTGCCGCTTAAGGGTAAGATCCTTAACGTGGAGAAGGCCCGCTTCGACAAGATGCTGTCTTCCCAGGAAGTAGCGACCCTGATCACCGCCCTGGGCTGTGGTATTGGCCGCGACGAGTACAACCCGGACAAGACCCGTTACCACTACATCATCATCATGACGGATGCTGACGTCGACGGCTCGCACATCCGTACCTTGCTGTTGACCTTCTTCTTCCGCCAGATGCCTGAGCTGATCGAACGCGGTTATGTCTACATTGCCCAGCCACCACTGTACAAGGTGAAGAAGGGCAAGCAGGAGCAATACCTTAAGGACGACAGCGCCCTGACCGAATACCTGACCACCCAGGCCCTCGATGGTGCCAGCGTGCATCCATCCCAGGGTGCCCCCGGCATGAGCGGTGAGCCGCTGGAACGTCTGGTGAACCAGTATCGCGAAGTGGAAGCCATTATTGCCCGTCTGGATCAGCGTTATCCCTCCAACCTGACCAACCGTATGCTCTATCATCCCGTGATAGACAATGCCATGTTGGCGGACCAGAGCCGGATGAATGCCTGGTGTGAGGCCTTTGTGGCCGATCTGACCGAGCGTGAAAGCAGTGGCGTGCTCTACAGTGCCGTGGCGCAACTGGATCCCGAGCGTCAGGTGTATGTGCCCAAGGTGACTGTACGCAAGCACGGTATCGACACCCATTATGTGTTCACCTACGACTTCTTCCAGTCTTCCGACTGCCACAAGCTGGGTGCCCTGGCCAAGGCTCTCGACGGTTTGATTGAAGAGGGCGGTTACGTGCAGCGCGGCGAGAAGGTCAAAGAAGTGGCCAGCTTCGTCGAGGCCCTTGACTGGTTGATCGGTGAGTCCAAGCGCGGCCTCTACATCCAGCGTTATAAGGGTCTGGGTGAGATGAACCCAGAGCAGCTGTGGGAAACCACCATGGATCCCGAGAGTCGCCGCATGCTGCAGGTGACCATCGAGGACGCCATTGCCGCCGACCAACTGTTCACCTGTCTGATGGGTGATCAGGTGGAACCCCGGAGGGAGTTCATTGAGTCCAACGCACTCAATGTGGCGAACCTGGATGTGTAAGGCATAATCTTCGGCCTCAGCCGATTAAAAAAGGGAAAGCACTGCTTTCCCTTTTTTGTTGCTTCGCAATTGCGTGGGCAAAATCAGCTTTGCATATTCAATCTGATACTCTTGGTTAATCCTGAGTTTTGTATGTATTTTGCTGAAAAACAGGATATTTCTTGTGGAGTTGCCTGCTTAACCAAAAGGTCAGTGGGATGAGCAATATGTAAACGTAATCTGCTATCCAGTGGCCCAGCTCGATAAGCCAAGACACATTGTCTGTAACACCTAACTCTTCCAACTGTGGCACGATAAAAAACTTCAACAGGTAAAAAGGCAATAAAGCTACGAGAGTCAAAAAGTAAAAAATAGCGACCAAGCCGATAGTTGCCGCAAAAAATAGCAGTTGGTTCTTAACATCATAGCGCCTGCCATACCAAAAGGGCATTGCCATCGAAATAGGTATTGCAATCAAGGCGATTAGGTCATTCATAATGGCTCAGTTCCTTGCAGATGCGAACCATCCCAAGTACGGCTAAGCAGGAGAGTGTCGAGGTCACCCCACCAGCAGCCGCTAAATACAGGGCTGTCTCAATAGGCCCCTGTAAACACTTGGCCAAAACAAAGAACGCCGCGGAACCATAAAGGAAAAATCTGAAAATAATCATTTACGCATCCTTGCTATTTCACGAGTAATACTAAATAAATCAGCCTTGCCCATTTTATTTCCCTTGGCCAAGTAACCGGCTTTGTCAGCAAAATTTGTAAATATCTGAATTAGCTGTGTCTTCAATGATAACTTCATTGGTTGTACCATCAAAGAGATAGAGTGAGTTGTCAACACTTTGGCCTCGTTTAAAAAATGCAGGCTCGCCCAATTCACTCCATGCTATTGCCAGATCTTCAGTTTCATCAATTTTAAAAACAGGAGGGCTTCTTTGTGCCACGAGCTGGTAAAAGTCTTTAAACTCTTGAGGAATTCTCCTTCCGAGATATTTCTCATAGTTTAGCCACTGTGGACTCTGTAATTTATTTCTTTCTAATATTTCTTGAGTTTGTTGTTTTTCATAGATTCCAAAAATTAATTTGTATAAATGGACACACAATCTTTTCGCCAAGACCGCAACAGTGGCGATTAAGCCAAAAAATATAAATACCGCGATTATCTCGATTATAACTTCCATATCTCTAAGCTATTCCATGTGCTATCAATTGGATTAGTACGCCGGTGCTTTTTCTATCCACATTGACCGGCGTTACAACCGATAATTGCCATCGTTAGGGTTGTGAAGACAAGGCTACTCGTCCCTGGCATTAGTATTGTTTTTAATCAGTATATTGGCAGACTGTTCAATTGCCAGGCAAGTAAAAAATGATGTAAATCAGTGCCATGTCTATGGGATTCACAAATGCCGGAATTATACACCTTGAATCAAGCACTGCCGCACCAGTGACCGTCCGAGCCATGGATGGCGAGGGGAGGCTCCATGGAGGGATTCACGCCGTGTCACGGGTGTGGCAGTGCGAAAGCGCACCGCAGGGGGATAAGCGTGTCGTCAGACAGCGAGATGAACAGTTTCATCTCGCTAGCGTTCCCCGAAGGCCTCTGGCCGCCACGCGGTGATTTAGTACTTTCTGTGCTGGAAGTTGCACAAAAGCACAAGATAGCCGCTGTGCCAGCGGCACAAAGTCGTGGGTCTCCGACCCACACCCGGCCAAGAGGGGCTCATCAGCAATAATAACGTCCCTGTTTAACGGCCAGCTCGCCAATCCCAGGCTCGCGCTCAGGAGAATGTCACTGCGTGACCTTCGCCCTCTTGGATCACCCTGCCGCCCCCAGACGGAGCCGAAGGCCCCTCGGCCTCTTGAGCTTGGTCTTGCTACAGCTTCGGACTCTAGGATTTACATCCATTTAAATCCAATCCAGCTCGGCTCCCTGCCTCGCGCTCGTGTGCACGTCGCTACGCGACACTCGCCCTGCTCGACCGAAGCAGCCTCGGGTTCCCTCCCTCGGCTACGCGCCCAAGCACATCGTCCTCGGCGGCTCCTGATGGGAGACAGTACTGGTGCAATCATCCGGCATCCGTATTCATATCCAGTTGTGGAAAACCTTTATGAAAGCAGCCACAGGGACTGCTGCACCAGTAGCCAGTTAAATCATCTCTGTGTTAGGTTCACAAAGTGATAACAATGGATAGTTGGGACGGATAAGGAGTCGGGTGCATGGAATACGGCGGTAAATTAACTGGATTGGCTTTGTTGATTGCAGCTCAATGGCTGCCGGCGTCTCCGGCTATGGCCCATGCTGAGCATGATAAGGCCCGCTATGTGGCGGTTCAGGGCGTGGATCAGGGACTGTGTGATGATGCCGCCCAGCCCTGTTTGACCCTGGGCTATGCCATCAGCCATGCCAATAAGGGTGACCGGGTGCTGGTGGCCGGTGGCAACTACAAGATCCCGGATGTGGATTCGCTGTTTCTATTGATAAGCGATCTGGTGCCGGTAAAAGGGGGCTTTGATGCCAAGTACCAGACCCAGGCACCGGAGCGTTTCCAGACAGTGCTGACCGGGGTGCCTGCTGAGTTTGCCCCCGAGTTGGCGGCCCAGGGCTTTCGGGTAATAAGCGACGGCATCAGCCAGTACGGCAGCGAGCTGAACTCCCTGCTGGAGGTGCATCAGTCGCTGCAACAAAGCCAGGGCAGCAGCGATTGCGTCAATGGCAAGGCCGGTAATTTCAGCTGTAACAAGCTCAACCTGGTGGCCCATATGGCGCTGTCGGCCTTCTCGCCCATACCTTCTGCGGCCAATGATATCTGGGGCCATGTGGATCTCAACACCGGCACTGAGTACGCCATTATCGGCCTGGTTAACGGTACTGCCGTTGTGAGCCTGGCGGATCCTGCCAATCCGGTGCAGGTGGGGTTGATCGCCGGCAGTCACACCAGCTGGCGTGATATCAAGGTATACCAATGGTTTGATGAGCAGCAGCTACGCTGGCGGGCACACGCCTATGTGTCGTCCGAGGGCGCGGATAACATACAGATCATCGACCTCAGCCAATTGCCTGCCTCAGTATCCCTGGTGGCCAGCGACGCTGCCGCGGCCTCGGCCCACAACATTTACATCAGCCAGGTGGATTACAGCACCAATACGGCGCTCGATGGCTTGCAACCGGCGTTGCACATAGTGGGTCAGGGCAGCGGTGGCGGCGCCTTTCGCAGTTACAGCCTAAGCAATCCAGACAAGCTGGTGGCCCGCTTCAGTCATGCCGGGGCGACCCGCGCTGACTATACCCACGACGCCACCTCCATGGTGGTCGACGATGCGCGGGCCCAGGGCAACTGCCAGACCAGTGAATGCACTGTACTGATGGATTTCAACGAAAACAGCATGCGGCTGTGGAATATCAGCGATCTGGCCAACTCAAAACAATTGTCCGAGGTCAGTTACGCCAATGCCCAGTATGTGCATTCGGGCTGGTGGAGCGAAGACAAGCAATATGTGTTTGTCCACGATGAACTGGACGAACAGCGCTTGGGATTCAACACAACCCTGAGGATCTTTGGTCTGGATAACCTGGAAGCACCTCAGCATGTGGGGACCTGGAGCGGGCCCTCCAAGGCCATAGATCACAACGGCTATGTGCGCGGCAACCGTTACTATATGTCCAACTACCAGCGCGGTGTGACCGTGCTGGATATCACCAATGCCAGGGTGCCGGTTGAGGCGGGCTACTTTGATACCTTCCCGGCCTCGGATGGCAATGCCTTTAACGGTGTCTGGGGCATATATCCCTATCTGCCGTCGGGTCTGATCATTGCCAGCGATATCAACAGTGGCCTCTATATTTTGAGGGACAAAACCCAGAGCAATACTCGCGGCAGTGTGGGTTTCAGTGTAGCGCAGACCCAGGCCAACCCCGGCGACAACATCAGTGTCAGCGTGGCCCGTCCGACCGGCACAGGTACCGTCAGCGTCAGCTGGGAAACCCTTGGCGGTTCCGCCATTGCCGGCAGCGATTTTGAGCCGGGTCGCGGCACACTGCAATGGGCCGAGCTTGACAACGCTCCCAAGCAGATCAGCGTGCAAACCCTCGATAGCGGTAAGGGCCACCAGCTGCAGGCCTTTGTGCGCCTGTATGATCCCCGCGGCGGCCTGACCCTGGAATCGCCCAGCTACCACACCCTGGTTATGGGTGAGAACCCGCTTATGCCGGGCAAGGTCGGCTTCGACATCAGCCCACCCATTATGCAGGAGGGCGCGCAATTGCAACTGCCAGTTCGTCGCAGCGGCGGCAGCAGTGGCACTGTGCGGGTGGGTTTCCGACTGGAGAGCGGCAGTGCTACAGTGGGCAGCGATGTGACGGATAACAGCGGCGAGCTGCAATGGGATGAGGGTGACACCAGTTTGCGCTATATCACTCTGAACGCCATTGATGACAGCCAGGTGGAAACCGAAGAGAGCTTCACAGTGCGACTGCTAAGCCTGGATGGCAGCGAAATCAGCGGCGACAGTATAGCCGTGCAAATACAGGATAACGATCAGGCGCCAAGCAATCCCGGCCCAGATACCGGTGGTTCCTCTGGAGGTGGTAGTTTGGGCTGGCTGAGCCTGCTACTGCTTTTGGGGCTGAAACGCCGCCAAGTCTGAGCAAACGCCCCGTGAGGGGCGTTTTCTTTGGTGCTGGTTCCATCATCAGGCTAAACAGGGCGCGGCAGCAGAGCACGAATTTGGCGGGCAAAGTCCAGCGCCTTAAGGTTGTCGCCGTGCAGGCACAGGGTGTGTGCCTGCAATGGTATTGCCTTGCCGCTGTGGCTTGTGACCTGACCGCCGAGTAGCTTCTTTACCTGCTCCAACATGCCTGCTTCCTCGGTTAACACTGCGCCCCTGTCACTTCTTGGCATCAAGCTGCCATCGTCCAAATAGGCCCGGTCGGCGAACACCTCGGCCAGGGTGTTCAGGCCCTGCTGTTTGGCTTGGGTTAGCAGGGGACTGCCGGCCAGGGCCACCAGGGTCAGCTTGGGGTCGACCGCCTTGATGGCGTCGATAAGGCATTGGCCCGTCTGTTGATCCCGGGCGGCGGTATTGTACAGGGCACCATGGGGTTTCACGTGGAACATGGGGACCTGTTGCGCCTCGCATACTCTGAGCAGGGCAAGAATTTGCTGCTCAATGGTGCGGGTTAACGCCGCCGGAGCCAGACTCATGGATTGGCGGCCAAAGTGCTGCGGATCAGGATAGCTTGGGTGGGCGCCTATCCTGGCCCCGGCCACCTTGGCCAGCGCCACGGTTCTGGTCATGCTGGTGTCGTCCCCGCAATGGCCGCCACAGGCGATATTGACCATATCCATCAAGGGGATGATGTCGGCATCCAGGGTATAGCCTTCACCAACATCGGCGTTAAGCAGCATCATGTAAAGCCTCCGAGGCCCAGTTGCACTTGATAAAGATAGGCTTGCCAGTGTTTGCTTGCGCTGAGGGCGTCGGCGCGATCGACCTGCTGTAATTGCAGTTTCTGCCCGGGTCTGGCCTGGGCCAGTTTCCACAAATCCGCCTCAATGACTGTGGCTATCACAGGGTAGCCGCCGGTGGTCTGGGCATCGGCCAGCAAGATGATCGGCTGCCCCGAAGGTGGCAGCTGCACCACACCGGGGAATACCCCGTGTGAGGCCATCTCCAGCTCGGCGGTTTTCTGTAGCGCTCGCCCCTGCAACCTCAGGCCCATGCGATTACTGTCGCTGCCGAGCTGCCACTCCTGTCTCCACAGGGCTTCGCCATTATTGGCCAGGAGACCGAACTGTGGACCCGGTAGCACCCGAATACGCGTGTTCCATTCCGGCTGGCGCAGCCCGGCAATCCGGTTTATCTCTTTGCCAGGGAGCCAATTCAGCCTGTCACCCGGCTGTAGGGCGCGGCCTGCCAAGCCTCCCATACCACTGCTGAGGTCTGTTGCCATGGCACCGAACCACAGCGGGCAGTCCAGGCCGCCGGCGACGCAAAGATAGCTGCGCATTCCCTGTTTGGGACTGTTGAGGCTCAGCTGTTGTCCTGCGTGCACCGGGACGCGCCAACCGCACCACAGGGCCTGGTTATCCAATCTGGCATCGGCATCGGCACCTGTGAGGGCTATCCACCCATCCCGGAGAAAGCGAAAGCTGGCACGCCCCAGGGTGATCTCAATGGCGGCTGCCCCGGGTTCATTGCCAAGCAATAGGTTGCCCAGCATCAGGGCCTGGCGGTCGAGGGCGCCGCTGATCGGTACCCCAAAATGCGCCACGCCACGGCGGCCAAGATCCTGCACGCTGGCAAGCACGCCCCCCTGGATGACCTCTATCATGCGCCGGTCTCGCTGATGACAAACTCCAGGCTGTCACCGGGTTGCAGCAGGCAGTGCTCGCTGTCGAGCAAGGGAACAGAGGTGTGGCCCAGCAACTGCCAGCCACCGGGTGCGCTGCAGGGGTAGATGCCGGTCTGCTGACCGCCTATACCGACACTGCCGGCGGGGACTTGCAGTCTGGGATTTTCCCGTCTTGGGGTTGCGAGCGCATCCGGCAGGCCCCCCAGATAGGCAAAACCCGGCAGGAATCCGAGAAAAAACACGTTATAGCGGCCTTGGCTGTGGAGCCGGATAACTTTCTGCTCGCTGAGCCCGTGGTACTGGGCGATAAAGCCAAGGTCAGGACCATCGTAGCAAACGGGAATTTTATGGTGGCGACCGACAAGTTTGTGAGTACCACACAGTTGCCAACAGTCCCTCAGCGTGCGCTGCCAGTCAAAGGTTGGGTTGGCTTCGGCCAGCAGCAGGGTAAGGTTATTCATCCCGGGAACCACCTCGGCAAAGTCGGGGTCGTCGCGGCATTGTTCGGCCAGGCGCCAAATTTGCTGTTGTTGCAGCAGACCCATGGCGCTGTCCCTGGGAGTGGGCAACCATAGTTGCATGCCACGCTCTCCGATGGGCATAAGCTGAAAGTCTGACATAGCTCCGCTCCCTTGGCTGCCGCTTCTGCTAGGCTGTTATTTGAAGCTAAAAAAGGATATTGCCGCTGTCAATGACAGCCGCCGGTCATGGGTGAAATAAGCCCGGGAGATGGCTGGCGGATACAGGTACAGGGGTTAATATTAAAGTTGCTGTCCAGGTGATGAACCTAAATCAACCTTCTGAATATCAACTGATTTTGGCAGTAATGATGGGCGCGGCTTGGCGATATAAGGGTATCGATGAAATTCTTCAGCAAATTGTTCAACCTCAGGGAAAAAACCGTGGTGGAGCGGCCGGTCAGCTTCAGTGAGCCGGCCGTAGCCCAGAAATATCAACAGGACGTGCAACGGGCCAGCAGCCGCCAACAACAGCAGCAAACCGAGGTCACGGACGTGACCCTGGATGTGGCGGCCTTGTTTTACAGCCTGTTGTTCGCCGTCACCAGTAAGGACACCAGTGGGGTGGCCAACAATCTGGAGCGGCGGGTCATAGACGATGTTGAGCAGGGCCTGGCGGATCCGCAAAAGGTGGCGGTTGACGTGCTCAGATTGCCGGGCAAGGTGTTGGAGCTCGACCGAATGTTGGCCGATCCTGCGGTGGAAACCGCTGAGGTGATAGCCACCATTCAGCAGGATCCTGTGCTCTGTGCCGAGGTACTCAAGCTGTGCAATTCGCCGGCCTTTCATCGGGGAGAGAAGCACATTACCAGTTTGCAGCAGGCCGTGGTGGTGCTGGGGCGGGCCCAGTTAAGACGCTTTGTCAGCAGCGTCCTGCTTAGAGACATGATTGAGATTAAACCCATTTATTTCAGACGTTTCGGGGCTGAGATTTGGCGTCACTCGATGCAGGTGGCCTTTTTGGCCAGTGAGCTGGCCAATGAAGATAAGGACACTGCCTTTATACTCGGCTTGTTGCATGACGTGGGCAAGATAGCCATATTCCAGATGTTGGTGGCAGAATTTGTTAAGGCCGATCCCAGTGAGCAGCCCAAGTCCTGGTTGTTCAGGCAGATCATGACCAGCAAGTCGCTGGTACTGAGTGCGCTGCTGGTGAAATGCTGGCAGTTGCCGCCGCCGTTCTCCAGGGTGTTGGCGGTCCTGGCTCAGAGTGATGCGGTTCCGGAATCCGATGTGGCCCGGGCCATTTGGCGGGCAAATTGGCTCAGTGAGTGTTCCATGTTGTGGCAGGCGGGGCGGCTCAGTGAGCCCATGCTGCAGCAGTTATTGCAGCGACTGGAAGTGGATAGGGCCAGCTTTGACGCCCTGCATGAAAAGTTACTGAATTTTAAATAAAAAAAGCGCGCCAATGGCGCGCTTCTTCTTTTTCCCCGCGCTTATTGCAGCAGGGATATGTCGGCCACGTGCAGGAACTGATCGCGCAATTGCGTCAGCAGTGCCAGACGGTTGTTGCGCAGGGCCTGATCATCGGCCATCACCATCACATCTTCGAAGAAGTTGTCGACGCTGTCGCGCAGGGCGGCCAGTTCGGTCAGGGCCTGCTGATAGTTACCGGCGGCAAACAGTGGCGCTATTACCGGCGCGGTTTCGGCCAGTTTAGCCGCCAGTTGTTGCTCGGCAGATTCTTGCAACAGGGCGTTATCAACCTTGGATGGCAGCTCGCCGTCTACCTTGGCTAGAATGTTGGACACCCGCTTGTTGGCGGCGGCCAGGGCGGTCGCCTGTTCCAAGGTGCGGAAATGGGCCACGGCCAGGATACGGTCATCAAAATCCGCTGGGCGGGTTGGACGACGGGCCAGTACCGCGAGGATCACATCTGTGCTGATGCCCTTGTCCTGGTACCAGGCGCGGAAGCGGGCCATCAGGAACTCCAATACCTCGTCGGCGGCATTGGCATTGCTGAGATTGCTGCCGTGCAATTCAACGGCTTTGGCAATCAAATCAACCAGATCCAGTGGCAGCTTGTTTTCCACTATGATGCGCAAAACGCCGATGGCAGCACGGCGCAGGGCAAATGGGTCGGCGGCGCCCTTGGGGGCCTGACCTATGCCGAAGATACCGCTAAGGGTATCCAGCTTCTCGGCCAGGGCCACGGCGCAGGATACGGGGGCCACGGGCACTGTATCACCGCTGAACTTGGGTTTGTATTGTTCTTCCAACGCCAGGGCCACGGCCTCGGTTTCACCGTCCAGGCGGGCGTAGTGCATGCCCATGGTGCCCTGGGTATCGGTAAACTCCATCACCATGTTGGTCATCAGATCTGTCTTGGACAGCAGACCGGCACGGGCGGCGTCGAAACTGTTGGCACCCATGTGCTCGGCAATAAAACCGGCAAGGGTGGAGATGCGCTCAACCCGGGCCTTGAGGGTGCCGAGTTGCTGTTGGAATACCACAGTTTCCAGGCTTGGCAGACGACTTTCCAGGCTGTGCTTCTTGTCGGTATTGAAGAAGAATTCGGCATCGGCCAAACGCGGACGCACCACCTTCTCGTTACCGGCGATGATTTGGGCCGGATCCTTGGATTCTATGTTGGCGACGAAAATAAAGTTGGGCAGCAGCTTGCCGTCGTCAGAGAACACAGGGAAATACTTCTGGTCACCCTTCATGGTGTACACCAGGGCTTCGGCTGGTACTGCCAGGAACTTCTCTTCAAAACTGGCGGTCAGCACCACTGGCCATTCCACCAGCGAGGTCACTTCCTCCAGCAGGGCTTCTTCGATGTCGGCGTTGCCACCGATAACCGCGGCAGCCTTTTCGGCATCACGCTTGATCAGTGCCTTACGCTCCTGATAGTCGGCAATGACCTTGCCGCGCTCCTTGAGGGCGCTCAGGTAATTGTCGGCGTGATCCAGGCTGAAGCTGGCTTCGCCCATAAAGCGATGGCCGCGGATGATGCGGTCTGAGTTGATGCCCAGCACTTCGCCGGCAACCAGTTCACTGCCGAGCAGCAGGGTGACAGTGTGCACGGGGCGGATAAACTGGGTACTGCCGGCGCCCCAGCGCATGGGCTTGGGGATCGGCAGCTTATCCAGGGCTTTCTGGGTCATGGCGGCAATCAGGGTCTCGGTGGCCACACCTTCGACCTTGGCGTTATGGACCAGCCACTCGCCCTTGTCGGTCTTGAGGCGCTCGGCCTGGTCGACGCTGATACCGTTACCGCGGGCCCAACCCTCGGCAGCCTTGGTGGGCTTGCCATCGGCATCGAAGGCGGAAGCCACGGCCGGACCGCGTTTCTCGACCATTTTATCCTGCTGGGCAGTGGCCAGTTGCTTGACCGACAGTGCCAGGCGGCGAGGGGCCGCATACCATTCAACGGCGCCATGGCTCAGTTCGGCCTTGGCCAGCTCGTCGGTAAAGTTGGCGGCAAAGGATTCGGCCAGGTTGCGCAGGGCCTTCGGCGGCAGCTCTTCGGTGCCGATTTCTATGAGTAAGTTTTCAAAATTCATCTGTGTTTACCTCTTACTTACACATTGGGAAGCCCAGGGCTTCGCGGGCCTTGTAGTAGGCTTCGGCAACCGCCTTGGCCATGGTGCGTACGCGCAGGATATAGCGCTGACGCTCAGTGACCGAGATGGCGTGACGGGCATCCAGCAGGTTGAATGCATGGGAGGCCTTCATCACTTGCTCGTAAGCGGGCAGAGGCAGAGGGGTTTCCAGTGACAGAAGATGCTGACAGGCTTTTTCGCATTGGTTGAACATGCCGAACAGGAAGTCCACATCCGCGTGTTCAAAGTTGTAGGTAGATTGCTCTACTTCGTTTTGATGGAATACATCGCCATAGGTGATACGACCCAGGGGGCCATCGGTCCATACCAGGTCATAGACGCTGTCGACGCCTTGAATATACATGGCCAGACGCTCCAGACCGTAGGTGATTTCACCCGTGACCGGGCTGCACTCCAGGCCACCCACTTGCTGGAAGTAGGTAAATTGGGTCACTTCCATGCCGTTGAGCCAGACTTCCCAGCCCAGGCCCCAGGCGCCCAGGGTGGGCGATTCCCAGTTGTCTTCGACGAAACGTATATCATGGATTTGAGTGTCTATGCCCAGGGCGCGCAGCGAACCCAGGTAGAGTTCCTGAATATTGGCCGGAGAGGGCTTCAGAACCACCTGGAACTGGTAATAGTGCTGCAGACGGTTGGGGTTTTCACCGTAGCGACCGTCGGTTGGGCGGCGTGATGGCTGCACATAGGCGCTGCTCATGGGCTCGGGACCGAGGGAGCGTAGGAAGGTTTGCGGGTGGAAAGTACCGGCACCCACTTCCATGTCCAGCGGTTGAACAATGGCGCAGCCCTGCTGTGCCCAGTAATCCTGCAGGGTCAGGATAAATCCCTGAAAAGTCTTTACGTCGTGTTTCGTCGTCATGTCTACTGCTGTCAGGCTGAAATAGAAAATGGTTTCGATTATACCCTGTAGATCCGGGCTTATGTAGGCTAATTTTTATCGTATTTTGCATGAAACCGGGGTTTTTCCCGGGGATTGAGGCGTCAGGCAGGATTCAGCACACAGTGCTGTTTGCAGTAGGGGGCCGCCACGGGGGAAAGAAAAAGGGGTGTTCCACGTGGAACACCCCCTTTGAGTCGAGACAGGCCGTTACTCGAAGAAGAACGGCTGACGTTGACGCTTGGCACCGTTGAGTTGATTCATGGTCTCGGCGTCATAGAGCTTGCCGTTGACCATGGTGTAATGAACCTTGTCGGTGACACGTATATCTGCCAACGGGTCGCCATCAATTACTATCAGATCCGCAAGCTTGCCAGCCTTGATGGAGCCCAGTTGCTGCTCCATACCAAAGGTGCGCGCCGGGTTGATGGTGGCCGTCTTGAGTACGTCCAGATTACTCATGCCGCCTTGGGCAAACATCCACATCTCCCAGTGTGCCGCCAGGCCTTCCCGTTGACCATGGGCACCTATGTTGGGGTGCACACCTATGTCATTGAGCTCCTTGGCCACCTTGGCCACGTTAAAGTGGTTGTAGTGGCCATCGGGCGCGTGTGGGCGACGCATGGCGCGGGCCTGCAAAATGTCACCTGGTACATATTTGGACAGGCGTGGGTGAGCCCAAACATCTGTCTTGTCATACCAATAGTTTTCTCCGGATATACCGCCGTAGGCGACAACCAGGGTCGGTGTGTAGCCAACCTTGGTTTGACTCCAGAACTGCTTGATGTCGCTATAGATGGCGGCGGCCGGCAGCGAGTGCTCAACCGTGGTATGGCCATCGGCGACCATGGTCAGGTTGTGTTGCAGCAGGCTGCCACCTTCGGGGACCACCATCATTTCCAACTCGCGGGCGGCGGCTATGATCTGCTGCCTCTGGTTGCGGCGGGGCTGGTTATAGCTCTTGACGCTGAAGGCGCCGACCTTCTTCAGGCGTTCCAGATGGAACTTGGCATCGTCCAATGAATCCACGTGACTGGTGTAGCCGGGCAGGTTGGCGCCGTACAAAATGGTACCGGTGGAGAAAATCCGTGGACCAACTATGTCACCGGCCTTTTGCTGTTCCGAAGCAGCAAAGATCTCCGTGGTGTCGTTGGATGGGTCGTGGATTGTTGTCACCCCAAAAGCCAGACCGGCGTACAGGTTCCAGTTTTGCTGTGGGATGATCTCATCTTCAGCTTGAGAGCCATGGGCATGGGCATCAAAGAGGCCTGGCATCAGGGTTTTGCCCTTGATATCTATGAGCTGGGCATCTTTGGGGATCTGCACATCAGCTCTGCTGCCGACGGCAACAATGTGGTTGTCCTTCACTATGACAACGCCATCTTCAATGACCTTGTCCTCTTCCATGGTGATGACCTTGCCGCCAACAAAGGCCACTGTTCCACGTGGAACATCAGCCTTGTGTTTGAAACCAATGCCGGTGACAGTGGGTTCTACCTTGGCATCTTTATCGGCCTTTTTACCGTAGCCGGTATCGACCGGTATCTGGTACAAATCGGGGCCCAGGGTCCAATAGAGCTGATTGCTCTGTTTGTTCCAACTCAGGTTCTCACCGGCGCGCGCGCTCAGTTGGGTCACGGGCAGATTACCGGCCTTGGGGCCTATCTCTATGGTTTCACCGTGCTTGGCGAAGGGGGTAACCCAAACCCGGAAGCGTTCGGCGAAGGCCAACTGTTCGCCATCGGGGGAGATGCGAAACTCGGTAGCGTGCTTGCTGGTGTAATGCACCCGCTTGTCAAAGCCATCGAGATTCATGGAGGACAGTTGCGGTGTTTCACCGGACTCCATAAAAAATACCCGGTCATCGTTGGCACCAAACTGAGGTTGGAAACCATCGGCACTGAGTTTGCTGTTGGTCTTGGACTTCAGGTCCACCTTATACAGCCCCGGTTCCTGTGACCAGGTTCTGGGTGTGATATAGCCACCCTTGGCACGGCGATAAACCACCAGATCGCCCGAGGGTGAAAACACGGGCTCAACGTATTTTCCCGGTTCATTGCTTAGGGTGGTGACCTTGCGGCCGCTCAGACTGATGACCCTGACCGAGCCCTGTTCCTTGTCGTTCCAGGTGGTGAACACCAGTTGTTTGCCATCCCTTGACCACTGCGGATAGAGCTCTTCGATATCCTCTTCAAGCTTGGTCAGACGGCTGACCTTGCCATCGGGCAGGGACTTGAGCCACAGTTTACCCAGAGCTTCATAAACCACCTGCTTGCCGTCCGGTGACACATGCGCCATGCGCAGCATCTTAACGTCAAATTCATCCTGGTCGATATTCTGGGCAAAACGCACCGAGGGCTGCACGTCCAGCTGAGTCTTGACCGAAAACGGTACTTCAGCCACCTGCTTGTTGTTGACGTTCAGGCGTTGGATCTTACCCTTGGCCCAGAACAACAGCTCCTTGTTATCCGAGGTCCAGCTCATCATGGGGTACACGCCATGGATGGCCCAGGTTTCCTGCATGTCGCGGTCGAGTTCGCCATAGAGTTTTTCGCTGGCTCCGGACTTAAGATCCAGCAGGTACAAACTGGACTGGAAGCCATCACGCTTGATGTAAGCGAGTTTTTTACCGTCGGGGCTTGGCGTGGGGCGGATGGCGCCACCTGTACCTTCAATCAGCACTTCGATTTCACCGGTTTGGGTGTCGTAACGCTTAATCTTGTAAATGCCGGCAACCGAGTCTTTCGAATAGTGGAATGTTTTGCCGGGGGTATCATCCTGGCTGAAGTAGATGTAGCGACCATCGGGAGAATAGGCGGGCTCACCCAGGTCTTTTTGATCGTTGGGGCGTTCGGTCAGTTTCACGCCCTCACCACCGGCAATATGGTACAGCCAGACTTCACCGGCCCCCAGGCTGCGGCTGGCGGTAAAATGCTTGCGGGCTACCAGGTATTGGGAGTCTGGGCTCCAGGCCGGGCTGTTCAACAGGCGGAAGGTTTCTTTGGTCACCGGGCGTGGGTTGCTGCCGTCGGCATTCATCACCCATATATTGTCACCGCCATCTTCATCAGAGGTGAAGGCTATGTATTTGCCGTCGGGGCTGTACACAGGCTGCATTTGCCAGGCTATGCCCTTGGCCAGCACTTCGGCTTCACCGCCCTTGGCCGGGATCCGATAAATATCACCGAGCAGATCAAAGACTATGTATTTGCCGTCCGGGCTGATGCTGACGTTCATCCAGGTACCTTCCTGGACATCAATATTCACTTTTTCCAGTGGGGCATTGGCCGGCGCATTAACCTGCCATTCTGGCTTGTCCTGACTTTCCGCATGGCTGGGAAGGCCCAGGGCCAGGCCTAACGCCAGACACAGGGGAGTGAGCGGTGATTTAAACATAGGGGTGTCGTCCTGATTATTGCGATGTTGAGAACCATGAGCAACTGCGTATAGTTATTTTGTATACAGTTGGTTCAAAGAGCCTCTTTTATCTCACAAATTGGCGCTCAGGAAAACCCGATATCTGTTTCAAATGATGACCTTGGACGAGCGGGCTGAAAGCTTGCGCTCAGAGGCCTTTCTTGATCAGGAAGCGGAAAGGGCTGCCGTTGGTGTCGCTGGCAACCAGGGTATGGTCCATAAATTGGCAAAAGCTGGGAATGTCGCGGGCGGTGGCCGGATCGTCGGCAATGATCAGCAGGGTCTCACCTTCGGCCATGTGTCGCACGGCCTTACGCACCATCATCACAGGCTCGGGACAGCGCAGTCCGAGGGCATCCAGTTGATGTTGTGCTTGGGTGTAAATATCGCTCATTGCCTTGGTTCGAATTGCTGAAGACGGCGCTAATCTTACTCCGTTCTGGCTTAAGCGCCAAGCCTTGCAGCCCGAATGTTCCACGTGGAACACATTAACGTATCTTGTGTACCTGGCTCGGCGTGTTGATAAGTTGCAATTCGGTTTCTTGCCCGACTGTGGCTTCTGGCTGCGCACCGAGCATCAATCTGTGTTTCTGCTTTTCATCATACATGCGCGCGTCGGCGGCATCGATAAACTCTGCGGGTTCCATAAAATGCCGGGGACCGGTTTCTGCCATGCCGATGCTGAGACGTATTCCCTTGGTATCCCGCTTCAGGCATTCCTCAAACCGCTGTAAAAAGGTATTGCTGGCTTCCTGGGCGGTGCAGCTTGGCAGCAACACGAAAAATTCATCACCGCCATAGCGAAAGCAGCTGTCTTCCGGGCGGGTTGCCTCTTTCAGGGCATTGGCAACGGCACGCAGCACATCGTCACCGGCCCTGTGGCCCTGGGAGTCATTAAAGTGTTTGAAATTGTCTATATCCATATAGATGCCGGTGACGGATTCGGTGCGGCGCTCCGCCGCCCGCAACACCTTGGTGGCGGTTTCTACTATGTGACGCACATTGAGCAAGCCGGTGAGCGGATCGGTGCGCGACATTTCTTCCAATTGCTGGGTGCGTTCCTTGACCTTGTTCTCCATGCTGAGGGCATAGAGTTCTGCCTTGTCCTTGGCGTTTTCAATTTCGGACAGCATGCTGCGGATATAGGTATCAAACACCAGGCTGACATCGAACAGGATTAACTTATCCAGCGCCTTAATGCTGAGTTGATATTCTTCCTCATCCATCAGTCGAGCCAGGGTGTGGAAGATCAGTTCCTTCAGGGTATGTACAGCCGACAGATACAGCTTGGGTTCAACCCCAATGCGCTTATGGACCAGACCAATTCGCAGCCGGTTGTTGATGTACTCTATGTCATAACTGCCATTGAACAGGTCGAGAATATAGCGCCGTTGGGAGGCCCGCAGCCGTTTCAAGGTGTCCGAGTCACCGATCAGCAGGGCGATATCGGCCTCCGAGGTTTGCTGACGATAAAAGGCGTCCACTATGTCATCTATGTGGGCGGCTATGGCCACGCTGGCTTGTTTCAGTATGGTTTCATCGGTGGCGGTGAAGCCAAACAGATGTTTTCTGTGCTCTATTTCAAGCTCGGTGATCCGCATCTGTTCGATAAGTGATTGTTCGGTAGGCAGCATCTCTGGACATCCTGTTCGCAGTACTTCACTTTTGGGGCATGGTGGCGAACTTAAGTAAAGGCGAGAGTTTCTCCAAAATCAAACAGATACCCAAATAAAACAGCCGGGCAAAAGCCCGGCTGTTTAAGTTGATGCCTCAGGATCAGACGCGTTCGAACACAGTGGCTATGCCCTGGCCCAAACCAATGCACATGGTGGCCAGACCCAGGGTGGCGTCCTTGTGTTCCATCAGGTTGATCAGCGTGGTGGAAATACGGGCTCCGGAGCAACCCAGCGGGTGTCCCAGGGCAATGGCGCCGCCATTGAGGTTAACCTTGTCTTCGACTACATCCATCAATCCCAGGTCTTTCACGCAGGGCAGAGACTGGGCGGCAAAGGCTTCGTTCAGTTCGATTACATCCATATCCTGGATGGTCAAACCGGCACGTGCCAGGGCCTTCTGGGTTGCCGGCACAGGGCCGTAACCCATGATGGCGGCGTCACAACCGGCCACCGCCATGGAGCGTACCCGGGCGCGGATCGGTAAGCCCAGGGCGCGGGCCTTGGACTCTTCCATTACCAGCATGGCCGAAGCACCGTCGGACAGGGCCGAAGAGGTACCGGCGGTGACTGTGCCGTTGGCAGGATCAAACACCGGACGCAGGGCCGCCAGGGATTCCAGGGTGGTTTCGGGGCGGATCACTTCATCGTAGTCAACCTTGAACAGGGCACCATTGGCATCATGGCCTTCGATGGCATAGATTTCCTTGGCAAAACGGCCTTCGACCGTGGCTGCATGGGCGCGCTGGTGTGAGCGCACGGCGAACTGGTCCTGCATTTCACGGCTGATGCCATGGAGCTTGCCAAGCATTTCCGCGGTCAGACCCATCATGCCGGACGCCTTGGCGACATTGGCGCCCAAGCCGGGGTGAAAGTCGACTCCGTGGGTCATGGGCACGTGTCCCATGTGTTCAACACCACCAATGATGAAGGTGTCGCCCATGCCTGTCATGATCGCGCGACTGGCCTGATGCAGGGCTTCCATGGAGGAACCGCACAGGCGGTTCACGGTAACGGCGCCGGCGGTTTTGGGGATACCGGCCAACAGTGACGCATTGCGGGCAATGTTGAAGCCTTGCTCCAGGGTCTGTTGCACACAACCCCAGATCACGTCTTCTATGGTGTTGGGATCCAGCGCCGGGTTACGGAGCAGCAGGCCCCTCATGAGTTCGGCGGACAGGGTTTCGGCACGAACGTTACGGAATACGCCTGCCTTGGATCTGCCCATGGGAGTGCGGATGCAATCTACGATAACAGCTTGTTTCATTGTGTAATTCCTTCCCTAATAGGCCTAGTAGTAGCTGCCGTTGTTGGCGGCGAGGTCGCGCATGGCATCGGTGACCTGATACAGGCCGCCCAGGTGGGCATACTTGTCTGCCAGGGCAACGAAGTTAGCCAGGCCCATGGTATCCAGGTAACGGAAGACGCCGCCACGGAACGGAGGGAAGCCCAGACCGTACACCAGGCCCATATCGCCTTCGGCCGGAGAAGCAATGATGCCTTCCTCCAGACAACGCACGGTTTCAATGATCATGGGGATCATGGTGCGGGCAATGATCTCGTCGGCTTCAAAGGACTTCTGCTCACCGAAGGCGGCCTGCAGCAGCTCATATGCGACAACGTCCCGTTCCTTCTTGGGCTTGCCGCGCTTGTCGACGCTGTACTGATAGAAACCCTTGCCGTTCTTTTGTCCCAGACGTTGGGCCTCGTACATAACATCTATGGCATCTTTGCCATTCTTGCCCATACGGTCGGGGAAGCCTTCGGCCATCACGGCCTGGGCATGGTGACCGGTGTCCAAACCAACCACGTCCAGCAGATAGGCAGGGCCCATTGGCCAGCCAAATTGCTTCTCCATCACCTTATCGATGGCGGCGAAGTCTGCGCCGTCGGCCAACAGACCGCTGAAGCCGGCAAAGTAGGGGAACAGCACCCGGTTGACGAAGAAGCCGGGGCAGTCGTTCACCACAACCGGGGTCTTACCCATCTTGCTGGCGTAGGCCACCACAGAGGCTATGGTTTCGTCGCTGCTGTGCTCACCGCGAATAACTTCCACCAGCGGCATCTTGTGTACCGGGTTAAAGAAGTGCATACCGCAGAAGCGCTCGGGATGCTTGAGACTCTTGGCCAGATGATTGATGGAGATGGTAGAAGTATTGGAGGCAATGATGGCCTCATCGCCCAACTGGGACTCCACTTCGGCCAGTACCATGGCCTTGACCTTGGGGTTTTCCACTACGGCTTCGACCACAATGTCGGCGTGCTTGATGGGGGCGTATTCCAGGGCCGGGGTGATGTTGTTCAGCACCTTGGCCATCTTGTCAGCGGTCAGACGACCACGTTCAACCTGGGCGGTCAGCAGTTTGGCCGCTTCATTGAGCCCCAGATCCAATGCGCCCTGGGCTATATCTTTCATGACTATGGGAGTGCCCTTGCTGGCGCTCTGGTATGCAATGCCTCCACCCATGATACCGGCGCCGAGTACGGCGGCCTGATTGATGGCCTTGGCCTGCTTGCCGGCCTTCTTGGCCTTGCCCTTGACCAATTGGTCATTGAGGAAAATACCGATAAGGGCGGTAGCCACCTCGGTCTTGGCCAGTTTGATAAAGGCCTGGTGTTCAGCCTTGAGTGCTTCGGCACGGCCTTGGCCGGCCACTTGTTCTATGAGAGTGACTGCCGCCATGGGGGCGGGGTAATGCTTGCCTGCCACCGCGAACACCATGCCCTTGGCCGTGGTGAAAGACATCATGGCTTCCAGCTTGGGCAGGGTCAGAGGTGCTTGCTTACGGGCACGGCGGGCCTGCCAGTCCAGTTTGCCGGCGATGGCATCCTTGAGCATGGCAATGGCTGCGGCTTCCAGCTGCTCTGGAGCAGTCACTGCATCAACGGCACCGACCTTGAGGGCATCTTCGGGACGCTGATCTTTGCCAGTGGTGATCCACTCCATGGCATTGTCCGCGCCTATCAGGCGTGGCAGGCGTACTGTGCCGCCGAAGCCGGGGATCAGGCCCAGCTTGGTTTCTGGCAGACCAATCCTGGCACTGCTGTCGGCGATACGGAAATCGGTTGCCAGTATGGCTTCACAGCCACCACCCAGGGCAAAGCCCTTCACGGCAGAGGCGGTAGGAAAGGGCATGTCTTCGAGCTTGTTGAATACCAGGTTGGCCTGTTCCAGCCAGGTCAACAGGGTGGCCTCGTCTTCGGCAAACAAGCCTTGGAATTCGGTAATGTCGGCGCCGACAATAAAGGCATCTTTGCCTGTGGTCAGCAGCAGCGCCTTGGCATCGGCGGCTTTGACACTGTCCAGCGCGGCATCCAGGGACGCCAGGGTTTCGCGATCGAACTTGTTGACCGAGCCGCTGGAGTTGAAACACAGCCGGGCAATCTTGTCATCGGTCAGTTCGACCTCAATGGTAGGGCTTTGGTAGATCATGTGCTTGCTTTCCTTCTTGGTCAGGAGCCGGGGCCTGGGTCCTGGCTCTCCTTTTACAGCAATGTCGGCCATCATTTGACCAGTTTGCCGCCCAGTGTGCGACTAATCCATAAAAATTACAACACCCAATTTAAACGGTTGTTTAATTGTTTGGCGGCTAGGGCGAAATTTCGCCTTTGTGATACACTGCCAGCATTCAGAGTAGTCGGCCAGCGCCTTGTTGTGGATATTCTTTTTCTGAGAGCTGCCCCGACAAAATACCAATCACAGGACTCGCAATCATGGACAAACTGGCCCCGCTCTACGCCACCCACATAGCAGAACTCAACCGTCGCTACGCCGATATTTTGGCCAGAGAACAGTTGGATGGACTGATCATTCATTCGGGACAGGCACACAGGCAGTTTTTGGATGACATGAACTACCCGTTCAAGGTCAATCCCCATTTCAAGGCCTGGTTGCCTGTGCTCGACAACCCCAATTGCTGGTTGCTGGTGAATGGCCGCGATAAGCCGACACTGATTTTTTACCGCCCGGTTGATTTCTGGCACAAGGTGGCCGATGCACCCAATGCCTTCTGGAGCGAGTTTTTCGAGATTAAATTGCTCACCAAGGCCGACAAGGTGGCCGAGCTGCTGCCCGCCAGCCTGGCGCGCTGGGCCTATATGGGTGAGCATCTTGATGTGGCCGACGTGCTGGGCATCAAGCACCGTAATCCGGAAGCCGTGATGAGCTATCTGCATTATCACCGCAGCTTTAAAACCGACTATGAGCTGGAGTGTCTTCGCCGTGCCAACCAGATTGCGGTTCGCGGTCATCAGGCCGCCCGCAGCGCCTTTTTCAATGGCGCCAGCGAATTTGAGATCCAGCAAACCTATTTAAGTGCCGTGGGGCAAACAGCCAACGAAGTCCCCTACGACAACATAGTCGCCCTTAACCAGAACGCGGCCATACTGCATTACACCGCGCTGGAACATCAGGTGCCGACCCAAAGGCTGTCTTTCCTGATTGACGCCGGTGCCAGTTATTTTGGCTATGCTTCAGACATTACCCGCACCTATGCCTTTGAGAAGAACGTATTCGACGAGCTGATTGCGGCCCTTAACCAAGTGCAACTGGACCTTATCGCCAAAATGCGCCCGGGCGTGCGTTATACCGATCTGCATCTGGCGACCCACGACAGGATTGCGGCCCTGCTGCTCGACTTCAAGCTGGCCAGCGGCGATGCCGCGGGATTGGTGGAGCAGGGGATCACCGGCGCCTTCTTCCCCCATGGTTTGGGTCATATGCTGGGATTACAGGTGCACGATGTCGGTGGTTTCTCCCACGATGAACGTGGCACCCATATCGCCGCCCCCGAGCAACATCCCTTCCTGCGTTGTACCCGCATATTGGCCCCGCGCCAGGTGCTGACCATGGAGCCCGGGTTGTACATCATAGATTCGTTGCTGGCCGAGCTTAAGTCCGATGCCCGCGGCAAGCAGGTGAACTGGGATATGGTGGATCAGCTGCGACCCTACGGCGGCATTCGCATCGAAGATAATGTGATAGTGCATCAGGACAGAAACGAGAACATGACTAGGGATCTGGGTCTGGCCTGAGCGTGAGCGAGAGATACGCCATTCCTGCAGCCGAGTTGCTACTTGAGGAAGAGATAAAACAGAGCCGTTTTATCACCCTGTTGTTTCACTGTGACTCGGAATTAAGGTTGAAGTCAGTACTCACTGACGTCAGAGGCCGCTTTCCCGGCGCAAGTCATTATTGTTGGGCCATGGCCTGTGGCGCGCCCGGAGCACAAAGCGGACTTGGCTCCAGCGATGATGGTGAACCGGCTGGCTGCGCCGGTCGTCCCATGTTGGCGGTGCTGAGTGGCAGCGAGCTGGGTGAGATTGGCGCCGTGGTTGTGCGTTACTATGGCGGTACCAAGCTGGGTGTCGGCGGCTTGGTTCGGGCATACACCTCGGGCATTAAGCAGTTGCTGCGCCAGATGCCCCAGGCCATAAGACAACTGCGTTATCCCGCCAGTCTCGAGTGTAGTTACGGGCAACTTAAGGATGTGGAATTTCTGCTGCAGCAGCTGGATGCCGAAATTTGCGAGCGAAGTTTCGCTGAACTTATTAAGCTGAACTTTCTATTGGCCATGGATAAGCGGCGGGAGCTGGAGTTGGCACTGGCAACCCAGTCAAAGGGCCAGCTGCGGGTTTGTTATCAGGACGCTAAATAAGTGGCGATGAACGAGATTTGTGCGAGAATAGCCGCCGAATACACTGAGTTGGGATCTTTAGAAGCGGCAGCATGCATTTTAGAACCATAACCCGAATCACAGGCCTGTTGATGGGACTGTTTTCCATGACCATGCTGCCTCCGGCTCTGGTGGCCATACTGTTCAAGGATGGCGGTGGTACCGCGTTTCTGCAGGCCTTCGTGGTGTGTCTGATCCTTGGTTTCCTGTTTTGGTACCCCAATCGTCGTCATCATGCCGAGCTGCGCACCCGTGAAGGCTTTCTGATTGTAGTGCTGTTCTGGACCGTACTGGGTTCCATTGGGGCCTTGCCCTTTATCTTTTCCAAGGAACCGGATCTGAGCTGGACCGACAGCTTTTTCGAGTCCTTTTCTGCCCTGACCACCACGGGCGCTACCGTGATTGTCGGTCTGGATGACCTGCCCAAGGCGATTCTCTTTTACCGTCATTTGCTGCAATGGCTGGGTGGCATGGGGATCATCGTTCTGGCCGTGGCCATTCTGCCCGTGCTGGGTATCGGGGGGATGCAGCTGTATCGGGCGGAAATTCCCGGGCCGGTGAAAGACAGCAAGATGACCCCCCGCATAGCCGAAACCGCCAAGGCCCTGTGGTATATCTACCTGCTGCTGACCCTGGCCTGCGCCGGTGCCTATTGGCTGGCGGGGATGTCGGCCTTTGATGCGCTCTGTCATGCGTTTTCCACCATAGCCATAGGTGGTTTCTCCACCCACGACGCCAGCATGGGCTATTTTGACAGTCCGGCTATCAATATGATTTGCGTGTTTTTCCTGCTGGTTGCGGCGGTCAATTTCAGTGTGCACTTTGCTGCGTTTTCACGCCGGGGCATTAATTTGCGGGTGTATTTCCGCGATACCGAATTCAAACTGCTGTTGGCGATCCAGCTCGTGTTGGCCTTGATTTGCTTCGCAACCCTTTATCACTCAGGCATCTACGACTCGCCGGAGGAAACCCTGGACTACGCTCTGTTTCAGGCGGTGTCCATCTCCACCACCGCGGGCTTTGGTACCGAAAGTTTCCATCAATGGCCCCTATTCCTGCCAATACTGCTGATCTTTTCCAGTTTTATCGGCGGCTGCGGTGGCTCGACTGCCGGCGGTATCAAGGTGATTCGGGTGCTGCTGTTGTTATTGCAGGGCTCGCGGGAGCTTAAGCGCCTGGTACATCCCAGGGCCATGTTTTCCATCCGGATCGGTAACACTGCCTTGTCTGACCGGGTAGTGGATGCGGTGTGGGGCTTCTTTTCCGCCTATGCGCTGGTGTTTGTGTTCTGCATGTTGGCCCTGATGGCCATGGGCATGGACGATATTACCGCCTTCAGCGCCACGGCTGCCTGTCTCAATAACCTGGGTCCCGGCCTGGGAGAAGTGGCCAGTAACTATGCCGGTGTCGGTGACGGTGCCAAGTGGATATTACTGCTGGCCATGTTGTTTGGCCGTTTGGAAATCTTCACCCTGCTGGTGTTGTTTACCCCGACCTTCTGGAAGACCTGATGAAAACATTACTCATTTATTCGACCGTCGATGGCCAGACCCTGTCCATTTGTGAACGCATCCGCAACTGCTGTCAGGCCGCCGGTGAGCAGGTAAGCCTGGTGTCCCTGGATAAGGTTGGTGAACTGTCTTTGGATGATTTTGACAAGGTGCTCATCGGCGCCAGCATTCGTTACGGTAAACACAGGCCCGAGCTGCTGACCTTTGTGAACCAACACTGCGATCGATTGGCGGCAAAGATTAATGCCTTTTTCACCGTCAACGTGGTGGCTCGCAAGCCGCTGAAAAACACCCCTGACACCAACCCCTATATGAAGAAATTCCTGTTGCAGTCCAAATGGCAACCACAGCAGCTGGAAGTCTTTGCCGGCAAGATTAGCTATCCGTCCTACGGTTTTTTCGACAAACAGATGATCCGTTTCATCATGTGGCTCACCAAGGGGCCAACCGATGTGACCGGTACCTTTGAGTTTACCGATTGGGAACAGGTACAGCGTTTTGGTGAGGCCTTCGCTGCCCGCCGTTAACTTCAGTTGGCTGCGGCTTTTAACTGCAATAGCACAGGTGCAGCAAGCAGGTGATCTCAGTGACCCAGGCATCCTTGAGCTTGTGTAGCTCTTAACTGCAATAGCGCAGATGCAGCAAGCAGGTGATCTCAGTGACCCAGGCATCCTTGAGCTTGTGAGTTCTTAACTGCAATAGCGTAGGTGCAGGATGGAGATGATCTCGGTGACCTGGGCATCCTTGAGCTTGTAATAGACTATCTGTGAACTCTTGCGGGTATCCACCAAATCTTCTGCCCTGAGCACCGCCAGATGCTGGGACAGGGCGGACTGACTCAGCGGCACCTTGGCATTGAGTTCGGTCACGCTCATTTCGTTATCCAACAGCAGACAAAGGATCATCAAGCGGTAGGGATTGGCTATGGCTTTGAGCCACTTGGCCGCCGTCTCGGCATTGTTCACCATGGCATTGACATCTATGGTATCGGACATGATTCACTCACAGCATTGATGATTAGATAATTCTAATTGAAAGTGGCCACCGCGGCAATTTAGCGGTGCAGTTCAATAGCGCCAGAATCCCGGGTGGAACAACACAGCCACGGTCAAAATTTCCAAACGTCCCAGCAGCATACCAATGGACAGTGCCCACTTGGCCAGGTCGGGTAGGCCGGCAAAATTTCCAGCAGGACCTATGACCGGGCCCAGACCCGGTCCCACATTGGTGACCGCCGTGATGGCGCCGGTCAGGCTGGTGACGGGGTCGAGTCCGGTTAACACCAGAATAAGGCTCAGAGCCGCAATCACTGTCATGAATAAGAGCACGAAGGTCACCAGTGAGCGGATAATGTCTTCACTGATGGTGCGGTTGTTATAACGCTCCCGGAACAGACCGTTGGGGTGGAATTGCTGTTTCAACTGTTCGCGCATGATGGCACCGGCGATTTGGAACCGGAAAATCTTGATCCCACCTGAAGTGGAACCCGAACAACTGCCAATGAACATCAGAAACAGGAAGGCCACGTTGGCCAAGGCACCCCAACTACTGTAATCGGTGAGGCCGTATCCCGTGGTGGTGACCACAGAGACCACATTGAAACTGGCCAGGCGCAGGGCATCGATAAAGGGCAGGTGCTTTTCCATGCTGAGCCAATAACCCAGGGCAACGCTGGTCAGCAGCAAAAATACCAGAAAGCCTTTTACCTGGGCATCGTTCCAGACCCGCAAACTGCCGCTGCGGATCATCTGCACAAACAGCAATAGCGGCAGGCCGCCGGCGGCCATAAAGGCCACACCGACCCAATGGGCCGAGGGGCTGAAATGGGCCATGGATTGATCCGAGGTGGAGTAACCGCCGGTCGAGAGTGTGGTCATGGCGTGGTTGATGGCTTCAAACCAGCTCATCTGTGCCAGGTGGTAACTGATGGCACAGAGAATCGTCAGCAAAATGTAGATGAAGAACAGTTCCTTGGCCATATCCTGGGTGCGGGGCGTGGCCTTGTCACTCCAGTCGGACGATTCGGTGCGGAACAGCCTCATACCACCGACGTTGAGAAAGGGCAGAACAGCCACCGCCATCACGATAAAGCCTATGCCGCCAAGCCACTGCAGCAGTGAACGCCAGATCAGAATGCTGTGGTCCAGGGTATCCAGGCCTGAGAGTACGGTGGAGCCCGTGGTGGTGATCCCCGACATGGTCTCAAAGAAGGCGTCGGTATAGTTGATGCCGTGGTACAGGGTGAAGGGCATGGCCGCAAACAAACTGACAATGAGCCAGGTGAGGCTGGTCAGCATGAACATATCGCGGATATTGAGCTTAATCTTTTGCTGTTGCCCGCTTCTGATACAAAAGCTGGCCGCCACGCCCGTGGTGACTGTGGCGATAAGGAAGGCGCCCACTGTCTCCTCGCCATAGATCAGGGCAAAGGTCAGCGGCACCAACATAAAGCCGGCCAGCATCGACAGGAAGGTGCCGAGTATGAACAGCAGCGGCTTGAAGTTGAGCATGGTTATCAGAAGAAGAAGGCGCTGGGCTGGAACAGGCGTTCGACTTCGCCCACGAACTTTTTGTTTACCAGAAACAAGATCACGTGGTCGCCTTGCTCTATGACGGTCTTGTCGTGGGCCATCAACACCTCTTCGTCACGCACTATCGCCCCTATGGTGGTGCCGGGTGGTAGCTTGATTTCACCAATCTGTTTGCCAACCACCTTGGAGGTGCTGGCATCGCCGTGGGCTATGGCTTCTATGGCTTCCGCGGCGCCGCGGCGCAGTGAGTAAACGTTACAGATATCGCCCTGCCGTATATGGGTCAACAATGCCGAGATGGTGGCCTGTTGGGGCGATATGGCGATATCGATATTGGCTTCCTGCACTATGTCCACATAGGCTTCGCGTTGGATCAGCACCATAACCTTCTTGGCACCCATGCGCTTGGCCAGCAGTGCCGACATGATGTTGGCCTCGTCATCGTTGGTCACCGCGATAAAGACGTCGGTTTGGTCTATGTGTTCTTCCAGCAACAGCTCCTGATCGGAGGCATCGCCGCAGAATACCGTGGTGTATTCCAGCTTTTCAGACAGGGCCTCGGCACGCTCAGCTCTGTGCTCAATCAGCTTGACCGAGTGGTTGCGCTCCAGCTTCTTGGCCAGACCCATGCCTATGTTGCCGCCGCCGGCGATCATGATATTGCGGTAGCTGTTGTCGAGCTTCTGCATCTCGCTCATGACGGCGCGGATGTGGCGGCTGTCGGCCACGAAAAATACCTCGTCATCGGCTTCGATAATGGTGGTGCCGCGGGGCATGATAGGACGGCCCTGACGGAAGATTGCCGCCACCCGGGTATCGATATTGGGCATGTGTTCCCGCAGCGCCGCCAGGGCGTTGCCTACCAGGGGGCCGCCGTAATAGGCCCGCACCGCCACCAGGCTGAGTTTGCCCTCGGCAAACTCAAGTACCTGCAGGGCACCTGGATATTCAACCAAACGCTGAATGTAAGCGGTCACTAACTGCTCGGGGGCTATTAGCTCATCTATGATGAAGCCACCGCGGGTACGGTTGTCGCTGTTTTTGGTTTCGCTGTCGATAAACAGCTTTTCCTGCATGCCCAGGTACTGCTCGGAGCGGATCCGGGCAATCTTGGTGGGAGTACCGAACAGGGTATAGGCAATCTGACAGGCGGCCATGTTGCATTCGTCGCTGTTGGTTACGGCAATCAGCATATCGGCATCTTCGGCACCGGCTTCACGCAACACCCCCGGGTGAGCGCCGTGGCCCACCACTACGCGCAGGTCATACTTGTCCTGCAGGCTACGCAGCTTGCTTTTGTCGCTGTCGACTATGGTGATGTCGTTGTTTTCACCGACCAGGTTTTCCGCCAGGGTTCCGCCCACTTGGCCGGCGCCCAGAATGATAATTTTCATGGCCTTTGCCTAATCCCTAAAGAGTCGCTTTTTTCAGGCGGGCATAGAAGAACCCGTCCATGCCATCCTGTCCCGGCAAAATCTGCCAGCCGATGGCCTGGGGATCTGCCTGCTGTGGCAGTGCGTCCAGCCTGGCATCCGGGGTGCGGGCCAGGAACGCCGCGACCTGTTTGCTGTTTTCGTCCGGCAATATGGAACAGGTTGCATACAGCAGTGTGCCACCGGGTTTCAGCCACTGCCAGCAGTGATCCAGAATTTGTTTTTGTAACTCAGCCAGTTCTTGAATATCCGAGTCTTTCCTGAGCCACTTGATGTCCGGATGGCGGCGAATAACGCCGGTGGCCGAGCAGGGGGCATCCAGCAAGATGCGGTCAAACTTTTCGCCGTTCCACCAGCTGTCGATATTGGCGGCATCGCCGTGGATGACCTTGGCGTTGAGCGCCAGGCGATCGAGATTTTGCTGTACCCGCTCCAGGCGCTTGCTGTCGGCATCCACCGCCAGCAATTGGATATCCGCCAGTTCCAGCAGGTGGCAGCTCTTGCCGCCGGGCGCGGCACAGGCATCGAGTACCAGTTCACCATCCTTGGGGGCCAGCAGTGTGGCTGCCCATTGGGCGGCGCCGTCCTGAACCGAGACAGCGCCCTCGGCAAAGCCGGGCAGACGGCTGACATCGGTGGCAAATTCCAGCTCAATGGCATCGTCACTGAGGCCGGGACGGCAATTGATCTCGGCGTCCACCAGCTTGGCTATGTACTGGTCGCGACTTTGTTGGCGCCGGTTGTTGCGCAGCCACATGGGCGGCCGCTGGTGGCTGGCTTCCACTATCTGCGGCCACTGTTCATAGGCGGCTTTCAAGCGTTTCAGCAGCCAACCGGGATAGTTGTATTTGAGAGTGTCGTTGCTTTCCGCCAGAGCCGGGATCTGCCGCTGGATATTGCGCAGCACACCGTTGACGACCTTGACCAAGCCTTCAAATTTGAGTTTGCGACAGGCCTCGGCGGTTTCGGATATGGCGGCGTGTGCCGGAACTCGGGTGAAGTAAAGCTGATATACCCCCACCAACAACAGCTGGTGGACTATCCGCTGTTTGCCCTTGAGCGGTTTGCTCATGAACTGGCTGACGCAATGGTCCAATTGGGGCAGAAAACGCATGACGCCGTAACACAACTCTGCCAGCAGAGCCTTGTCTTTACCGTCGCTGAGCAATTTTTGCTGTTCCGGCAGGGCGACCGACAAAGATACACCGCGCTCCAGCACCTCGAAGACCGCTTTGGCAGCCAGGGCCCTCAGGTTCATGCCTGGCTCCCGATCACTGTGCCAGGGGTAAACCATTCACCGCGGCTATTGAGTATGTCGGCCACTGCCATGGGCTTTTTACCCGGCAGTTGCATTTGCTTTATTCGCAGCAGGCCATCCGCCGTTGCTATGTCCAGACCTTGTTTGCCGGCGGCCACTATTGTGCCGGGAGCCTTGTTGCCGGACTCTGCCAGCGGTTCGGTTTGCCAGACCTTGATGGTTTGACCCTGGTGTTCGAAATAGCTGACCGGCCAGGGGTTGAAGGCGCGAACTTCCTGCCACAGTTGGCGGGCGGATTTACCAAAGTCGAGGCGAGCCTCTTCCTTGCTGAGCTTTTCGGCATAATTGGCCAGGGACTCGTCCTGTTTCTCTGCGTTCAAACCGCCCTCGCTGATGGCTGCCAGCGCGTTGAGCAGCGCCTCGGGCCCCAGCTCGGCGAGTTTTTCGTATAAAGAGGCAGAGGTGTCTTCCGCTGCTATGGGTAAATGAGCCTTGAGCAGCATGTCACCGGTATCGAGGCCCACATCCATCTGCATTATGGTGACCCCGGTTTCGGCATCACCGGCCCACAGGGCGCGTTGTATGGGAGCGGCACCACGCCAGCGGGGCAGGATGGAGCCATGGACATTGATGCATCCCAGGCGTGGGGTATCGAGTACCAGCTTGGGCAAAATCAGGCCGTAGGCTACCACCACCATGATGTCAGCCCCCAGGGCTGCCAACTCTTGTTGTGCGTCCTCTTTCCGCAGCGACTTGGGTTGGAACACAGGGATATTGTGTTCCAGAGCCAGAGACTTGACCGGGCTTGGGGTCAACTTTTGCCCACGTCCTGCGGGACGATCCGGCTGGGTATAGGCCGCAATAACCTGATGCTCACTGCTGAGCAGAGCCTGCAGATGGCGGGCAGCGAAATCCGGAGTGCCGGCAAAGATAATTTTGAGAGGCTTCAAAACGTTTCCTGATGGTTATTTTTCCAGACGGGCGGCTTTTTCCAGCTTTTGGCGTATGCGCTGGCGCTTGAGCGGAGACAGGTAGTCAACGAACAGCTTCCCTTGCAGGTGATCCATTTCGTGTTGAAGGCAGATGGCAAACAGCTCATCGGCTTCGACGGTGAATTCTTTGCCGTGACGATCCAGAGCCTTCACTGTGACAAACTCGGCCCTGTCTACCTTGGCGTAAACGCCGGGAACAGACAGGCAGCCTTCTTCGTTGCAGAAGTCTCCGCGCTTATCGATGATTTCTGGATTGATAAAAACGGTTGGACGCTCGATGTCGTCCTGTAAATCCATCACGATCAAGCGTTGGTGAAAATCCACCTGGGTGGCGGCCAGACCTATGCCTTTTTCTTCATACATGGTCTCGAACATACTGTCGATTTGGGTTTGCAGCGCTTCGTTGAATTCTGTGACCGGCGCTGCAATTGTGCGCAGTCTTTCGTCTGGGAAGCGTAATACTTTCAATAATGCCATAGTTAAACTCTTAACAACTCTGTCAAATCTATGCCAGTTGGTTATACTGACTTTGCTATTGGATCAATTTTAATCTGTAGCGACAATCAATAACAGCAAAAGCTCGTCATAAGAGCTAAACAACATGGACGCTACCATGAAACGGTTAATTTTATTCGCGTTAATGTCGGTCACAAGTTCGTTGGCGTTGGCAGATACCCTGACTCTTAAGCCTGGCCACCCGGACTCCTATATAGTGCAAAAGGGGGATACCCTGTGGGATATCTCTGCCCAGTTCCTCAATGACCCCTGGCGTTGGCCCAAACTTTGGGGAGCCAATCCCCAGATTGCCAACCCCCATTTGATTTATCCGGGGGACCGCCTGACCCTGGTGTTCATTGACGGTGAACCCAGACTGGTGGTGAAGCCACAGCTGAGAAAGAGCCCTGAAGGTCGCAAGATGGCCAAAGATGGGGCTATTCCGGCCATAGACCTGGCTTTGATCCAGCCTTACCTGGTCAATAATCGGGTGGTCGACCCGGATTGGTTCGGCCAGCAAGCCATGGTGCTCGGTGGTGAAAGCCCCTCACGCTTCCATGTCAGCGACAACATTGTTTATGTGCATGCCGAACTGCCCAAGGGCCAAAAGTTGGGTATCTACGATGCGGGCCGAATTTTTACCAGCAAGGTGGACGACAGCGTACTTGGCCAGGAAATTATCCTCAGTGCCAGCGGTCGGGTGGTCGAGTCCGGTCCCATCTCCAAGGTGGAGTTGCTGACCAACCTTAAGGAAACCCGTGCCGGGTTCCGCGCCATCGCCATTGAAGATGACTCCCTGATGTCGGCTTACTTTATGCCCAAGCCTGCGCGTATTACTGAGCCAGCTTATGTGTTGGGGGCGGAGAAAAAACTGCGGGAAGTGGGCAAGTTGGATGTGGTCTACATCAGCCAGGGCAGCAGTTCCGGGGTTGAACCTGGTGATGTGTTCTCCATTTATCGTGATGGTGAAACCGTGGTTATCGATGATGAAGGCAAGCCCGTGTCGACCATAGATCGCAACGCCTATGAAAACCTCCTGGCCAAGTTTGGTTCGGAGCAGGCCATCAAGGTGCCAGACATCTATCATGGCAACCTGATGGTATTCAAAGTGTTCGATAAGGTCAGCATGGGGCTTATCATGGTCAATGACAGACCTGTGCGTGCCGACGACAAGCTGACCGTGCCTGAGAGTGCCAACCTGCGGAGCGAATAAATAGCAGAAACCCTGGTCGACTGGTTGGTTGTCGGCGCTACCTCCGGGTTGGGACCGGCCCGGATCCGGCAACTGCTCACCCACATGGACGTGGTAGAGCTCAGTCAGAGGTTGCAAGGGGATTTGGCCTCTTTGCCTCTGCCACAGGCCCAGCTGTCCAGACTTGCTTACGATCCCGCAAAAGTTGAACAGGCTCTGGCCTGGCGAGAACGCCAGGCCAATCATCATATCCTCTGTTGCAGTGACCCCCTTTATCCCCCGTTATTGACGCTGATTCATGATCCGCCCCCTGTGGTTTTTGTCAAAGGCCGGGCTGAAACCTGCCTTTATCCAGCCATAGCCATGGTCGGCAGCCGTCATGCCAGCGCCACCGGGTTACAGACGGCATCCTGGTTGGCTGCGGAGCTGAGTCGGGTGGGATTTGTGATTAGCAGCGGTATGGCGGCGGGCATCGATGGTGCAGCCCACTGCGGTGCCCTGGATGTTCAGGGACTGTCGCTGGCGGTGCTTGGCACCGGGGTGGATTGTATTTACCCCAAAGGTCATGGCCGCTTGTACCATGCCTTGGTGGATAAGGGCTGTGTAATGAGCGAATACTGGCCCGATACTCAAGCCTTTGCCGGTAATTTTCCCCGTCGCAACCGCATCATAAGTGGTATCAGCCTGGGGACTCTGGTGGTGGAGGCTGCGCGCAAAAGTGGCTCCTTGATTACCGCCCGGATGGCCCTGGAGCAAGGGCGGGAGGTGTTTGCCGTGCCGGGGCATATTTTGGATGAGCAGCATCTGGGCTGTCATGATTTGTTGCAATCGGGGGCAAAACTTGTCACCTGCGCTGCCGATATAGTGGAAGAGCTGAGTACTTTATTGCGATGCCAGCTTGAAAAGCTGCCGCCAAGCCCCCAGATAAGGGCCGAGCGCAGCTCCCAGTTGCCATTTGCATCGCTGTTGGCTAGTGTAGATTATGAAACCACATCCTTAGACAGGCTGGTGGAACATAGTGGAAAACCAATAGATATTGTTTTGGAACAATTGCTTGAGCTTGAATTGCAGGGTTGGGTTGCGCAAGTGCCCGGTGGTTACGTCAGACTTAAGAGGAACTAGCCATGTTTGATATCCTCATGTATCTATTCGAAAACTATGTTCACAGCGAAGTGGAGATGATGGTCGATGAAGATCAACTGACCAAGGAATTGACCCGCGCCGGGTTTCATCAGTCCGAGATCATTAAAGCTTTGAGTTGGCTGGAACATTTGGCCGATCTGCGCGAGAGTGACACTCCTTATCTGTGCGATCACAACCAACATTCCTTCCGTATTTACACTCCTGAGGAAACGGAAAAGCTGGATGTGGAATGTCGGGGTTTCCTGATGTTCCTGGAGCAGATTAACGTGCTCAGCGTCGAAACCCGTGAAATGGTGATCGACAGGGTGATGGAGCTGGATGAGTCTGTGTTGGTGCTTGAAGATCTGAAATGGGTCATCCTTATGGTGCTGTTTAACGCGCCGGGTCATGAGTCGGCCTACGCCCAAATGGAAGATCTGGTGTTTGAACAACCCGAGGGCAGGTTACATTCCTAACCTCAACACCCAAATCAAAGGAGACCATCAGGTCTCCTTTGTTGTTTATGGGCTTGGCTCAGTAGTGAAAATGCTGCTCATCCTGAATTAAATGGGCAGGTCTTAAATAGTCACGGTAGGCATAACGATTTTGTTTGCGTGGATAGCTAACCGGCGCTTCTTCCTCGGTTTGTGGCCGCAACGCTCCCAGCCACAGGGTGAATGCTTCCTGCTGCTCAGTGGCAATTTGTGTCAGCAATTCCTCGTAACCGCCAAAGTAATCCCGTTTCAGCCAATGGCTGAGTTGCACCAGGGCTTGGGGCTGCTGTTCGGCCAAAAAGCGGATCGCCAGATAACTCCACTTGTAGGTGCGTTCCAGGCCGTCACTGTAGCGGGTGGCAAAAATCTCTGCCAGGGAGGGGGCCTCATTTGTTGATTTGCCGGCCAGGGTTTCCGCTTCTGCATTATCTGCCCCCTTGCTGATGTATTCCGCCAGTCCTTCGGACCACCACACCAGTTTGTCCGGGAAATGGCCAAAGTCGCCGTATTTCACGTAGCGACCATCGAGATAATGCACGTACTCGTGGTTAAGGTTCCAGACGGCAAACTCAGGTGCAATCCACCATTGGCGGAAGGCAAAAAAGCTGGCCTGGTTCCCCGGTTTGGATGGGGTGCCTTCGATATACATGCCGCCATTATCCGTACTGATATCAAACAGCAATTGGCCGTAGGCGTTGTACTGACTCCAATTTTTAAAGGCGACCACCTGCAGTGAGTCATTGCCATCATTGGCCGTGGGACTGTGGGCGGTTGTCAGCAAGTCATGAAAGTCTCCCTCTTGGGAAATCAGCCGCTGACAACTGAGTTCAAACTCTTCCTGACTTAAATCCTGAGCCAGCACATAGAGTCGGGGAGAGCAGTTATGCCTTTGGGGTAATACCGTCTGCTGATCGGGAATACGACACAGGCTGGCGTTATCGAGACAGGCCTGCCGACCACCGAAGCGATTGACATGATATCCCAGGGTATAAGCATCCCGGGCGGCATCGCCCCGCTTGGCCACGTCGGCCATGGCGATTTGGGCAACGGCTGCGTCCAGTTGCAGCTCCTCTGTGGTCGCTTTTCCTTCCGGGTCCGATGGCAGCAGTAAGCGGTATTGGCCAAGGGCCCAGTAGGCGTTCATCAACGGCCAATCTTCACCCCGGCCAATGGCTTGGGTGGATGAGGCAAAGTCGAGCAGGGCTTGGTCGACTTTGGCTTGTAACAACACTTTGGCCAGGCTGCTATCCGGCTGCTTGCGAGCTTCGTTTAACAACAGGCCGAAGGCGCGCAGGGTTTCCCACAGGGCATAATCACCGGCAAGCGAGCTCTCCTGCTGCGCAATCTGGCGCAACTGGTTTATCAAGATGGGAAGCATGGGGGCAAGCTCGTCTCCGCGTTCTTTATCGGCAAAGAAGCGATAGCTCACCACTGCCAGTTGTTCCTGGCTGCCGGGGGAGTCTAGAAACAGTCGGCTGTAGCTCAGTGCCTGCAGGGCTGCCGCGAGTTGGCGGTAGTCCGCAGCAGTGAGCTGATCCGGGTTGCCGAAATAGCTGTAGGCCCGCAGATAAGTGAGCAGTTTCTCGGGGGCCCGGGTATCAGCCAGGGCAGCTGTGGCTTGTTGGAAGTTAGTCCGGGAATATAGTTGACTGTCAGGCGCCAACTTGATTTGGTGTTGGTCCGGTGCTGTGAGGTGCTGGTGGGTTAAGCCTTGATGGCTACAGGCCGTCAGCCAGAACGTGCCACAAAAAAGCAGAAGCAACTTGCCTTTCATTCAATCCAATCTCCTTTTTGAATATTGCATGCAATATATCATCATCGGTTGGGAGATCCAGTGTTAATGCTTACCTTTCCCTGAAGCAGCACAGCTTGCTAAAATAGCGGCTATTGCTGTGGCGAGGTTCCCATGTCCAAAATTGATTCAGACCTTTTCAGTGCCCACGAGCACGCACTGGAAAAAGAGTACGAGCTCTGTCCCGAGTGCGGCAGTGAGCTGTCGGTCAGGCACAGCAAACATGGCAGCTTTATCGGTTGTAACAACTATCCCAACTGCCAGTACACCCGCCCCCTGGTGCAACACGAAGCCATGGAGGCCCAAGTCATTGAAGGATCCCAGTGTCCAGAATGTGGCCACGAGTTGGCGGTTAAATCCGGTCGTTTTGGTATCTTTATCGGTTGCACCCAATATCCACTGTGCCATCACATAGAAAAGCCGGATCATTCAGATGAGGCCGAGGTTGTGCCTTGTCCCCAATGCAAGCTGGGGACCCTGGAACACAGGACCAACAGGTATGGCAAAGGTTTTTACGCCTGTAGCTGTTACCCTAAATGTAAGTTCCTGGTGAATTACCCTCCTGTTGCCGAGTCCTGCCCCGATTGTGGCTTCGGCATTCTGGTGCAGCGCAAGGGTAGCGCCGGACTCAGGTTGGAATGCCCCAATAAGCCGTGCAAGTTTAAAAGACCACTCTAGCCCGTCTATTTTGCGCTGGTGCTTATGCTGGTGCTTACAGTGCTTGCCGCTATAATGAAGTCGCATCTCTATCAATATTGAATTTAAAATCAAGGTAATAACATGCTTCACCTCGAACCGTCGGCTATCGCTGACGTGATTGCCACCGGCGGCGTGATCGCCTATCCAACAGAGGCTGTGTATGGACTGGGATGCGACCCTGACAATCTGAGCGCCGTTCAGGCGCTGTTGGATGTCAAGCAAAGGCCCTGGGAAAAAGGCCTGATCCTTATCGCCAGCCGCTTCGAGCAATTGCTTCCGTACCTGGATTTATCCGCAGTGACAGAGCAGCAACTCATTGCAGCGCAAGCCAAATGGCCCGGCCCCTTCACCTTTGTCATTCCGGCAAAGGCCGAGGTCAGCCCTTTGCTGCGTGGCAGCTTCAGCGCCATAGCTGTACGGGTCAGCGCCCATCCGGGTGTCAGAACCATGTGTGATGCGATAGACAAGCCTCTGGTGTCCACCAGTGCCAATCTTGCCGGTGAGGAGCCTGCTCTGACCCTGGCGGAAGTGGAAACTCAATTCAGCGGTAAAATAGCGGCGGCGGTCTTGGGGGAGCTGGGCACAGCGCGTCAGCCATCAACCATCATTGATATTCAAACCGGCCATATTTTCAGACAAGGATAAAAGGATTACAGCATGGGACTTCCGAATGCCGACGAGGTAAAAGCGTTTTTATTGCAGCTGCAGGCTGACATTTGTGCCGGTCTGGAAAAGTTGGATGGCAAGGCCACTTTTGTCAGTGACAGTTGGCAGAGAGCCGAAGGCGGTGGCGGTACCAGCAAGGTGCTGACCCAGGGGGCCGTGTTTGAACAGGCCGGGGTGAACTTCTCCCATGTGACGGGCGCAGCCATGCCGGCATCGGCTACGGCCCACAGACCCGAGTTGGCGGGTCGCAGTTTTGAGGCCATGGGCGTTTCCCTGGTGATCCACCCCAACAATCCCTATGTGCCTACCACCCACGCCAATGTGCGTTTTTTTATTGCCCGTAAAGAGGGGGCCGATCCCGTATGGTGGTTTGGCGGTGGTTTCGATCTGACGCCCTATTATCCCTTCGAGGAAGATGTCATAGAGTGGCACAGACATGCCAAAGCCCTGTGCGAACCCTTCGGAGATGAGGTTTACCCCAAATACAAGAAATGGTGCGACGACTACTTCTTCCTGCCACATCGCAATGAAACCCGTGGTGTCGGCGGACTGTTTTTCGATGATCTGAATGAGTGGGGCTTTGAGCGCTGCTTTGACTTTATGCAGGCTGTTGGCAAGGGTTTTCTCACCGCCTATGCTCCGATAGTCAAAAGGCGTAAGCACACAGAATTTGGCGAACGGGAGCGCGACTTCCAGTTGTACCGCCGTGGCCGTTATGTGGAATTCAATCTGGTATACGATCGCGGCACCCTGTTCGGACTGCAGACCGGCGGCCGCACCGAGTCGATTCTGATGTCCATGCCACCCTTGGTGCGTTGGCAATATGCCTATGTGCCCGAGGCTGGCACGGCTGAAGCCAAGCTATACGAGCATTATCTCAAACCAAGAGATTGGTTGGCCCTGGGCTGATCCTATTACTGGTTGCGCATGTGATCTGCCAGGGTAGCTATCGCCCGGTAGATCACCTGCCTGTGATCGGGATTGGTTATGTGCTGCTCCAGCGCATAACGCATGCAAATCAGCCACTGATCCCGCAATTGCTCGTCGATGGCAAAGGGCATGTGTCTGGCCCGCAGAGCGGGGTGGCCATATTTTTGTTGGAACAGTTGTGGACCGCCGAGCCAACCGCTGAGGAATTCATATAGTTTTTGCTCCGACTGAGCCAGGGGGGCTCTATGCACAGCCAACAGCTCGCGGGTATCGTCTCCCTGCAGCATGCGCTGATAGAAACTGTGGGCAATGGCCTTTAAGGTGTTATCACCGCCTATCATGTCATAGGCATTGGACTGCTTGGGATCCCTGTCGTCCTGATGGACGGTCTGGGATGCCGGCCTCTGGGGCAGCAATTTCTTAAACCAGTTCATTCACACACTCACCGAAAAATGGGCGCCCAGTATAGCCAAAAGCCGATGAAAATTACTCCTTGTTCTGCCATTGCCCGTGTAAACGGGCTCGCGGTAGACTGACTGCACGAACCCATTCCCAAGTCAGCTCATGACAGACAAATACGCCGTATTCGGCAATCCCATAGCCCACAGCAAGTCACCGCAGATCCACGCTGCCTTTGCACAGCAAACCGGTGAAGAAATAAGTTATCAAGCGATTCTGGCACCTAAGGATGGCTTTAAGGACTGCCTTGCCGGTTTTATTGCCGCCGGGGGGCAGGGCGCCAATGTCACCCTGCCATTCAAGGAACAGGCCTTTGCCCTGTGTGATGACCTCAGTGACGATGCCCGTCTGGCCGGTGCCGTTAATACCCTGGTTGTTGGTGCCGATGGGCGTTTGCAGGGTGAGAATACCGATGGCTTGGGGCTGGTAGCGGATCTGCGTCGACAGCAGGTTGATTTACAGGGAGCCAGGGTGTTGTTGCTCGGTGCCGGTGGTGCCGCCAGAGGTGCGCTCGGGCCTCTGCTCAGGGCTGGCGCCCATATCAGCATCAGCAACCGAACCCACGCCAAGGCGCTGGAGCTGGCAGCCTTGTTTTCAGGTTCGCCAATAGTCGCTGTCGATGCCATGGCGACAACCCGGGCTTTCGACCTGGTTATCAATTCCACTTCCGCCAGTTTGCAGGGGGCGGTACCGGCACTGGCGCCAGCGGCCATAGGTCCGGCAACTGTGTGTTATGACATGATGTATGGCAGTGGCTGCACCAGCTTTAATAGCTGGGCCAAACAACAAGGTGCCGCAAAGGTAATTGATGGCTTGGGCATGCTGGTGGGGCAGGCGGCCGAAAGCTTTGAACTTTGGCGCGGTGTCAGGCCTGAGGTAGAGCCGGTACTGGCATTGCTCAGGCAACAGCTCAATCAGGGAGAAGCACAATGAACCAAAGCATCATTTTCACGGATTTGGTTGAGTGGTTACCTGTCGAGCGGCAAGTCAGATTCATTGCCCAACAAAATGGTGTCAATATTGGTTGTTTGGTTGGCCTGCCACTATTAACCAAACTCAGTGGGACCCAGGCAGATGAAACCAATGCAATGCAGCTGTTTGAAGATGTGCGTTTTGATCTGGAAGATAAAGCCGAGTCACTCATCGAAGACGAAGCCTTCGATGAGGAAGGGCAAATAAGGCTCTAATCTCAGGCCTGTTGGGTTTCTGCCAGGTATTCGTCTTTGAGGATCACATAGTTCAGTGCTGATTGCGGCAGGAACGCCAGTTCGGCTTCGGTCAAGGGGCGGGCC
>NZ_CP071502.1:50000-270000 GCF_017354965.1 Shewanella sedimentimangrovi
CTGGGGCGGTCTCCTCCCAAAGAGTAACGGAGGAGCACGAAGGTTGGCTAAGTACGGTCGGACATCGTACGGTTAGTGCAATGGCATAAGCCAGCTTAACTGCGAGACAGACACGTCGAGCAGGTACGAAAGTAGGTCATAGTGATCCGGTGGTTCTGAATGGAAGGGCCATCGCTCAACGGATAAAAGGTACTCCGGGGATAACAGGCTGATACCGCCCAAGAGTTCATATCGACGGCGGTGTTTGGCACCTCGATGTCGGCTCATCACATCCTGGGGCTGAAGTCGGTCCCAAGGGTATGGCTGTTCGCCATTTAAAGTGGTACGCGAGCTGGGTTCAGAACGTCGTGAGACAGTTCGGTCCCTATCTGCCGTGGGCGTTGGATGATTGAGGGGAGTTGCTCCTAGTACGAGAGGACCGGAGTGAACGAACCGCTGGTGTTCGGGTTGTCATGCCAATGGCATTGCCCGGTAGCTACGTTCGGAATCGATAACCGCTGAAAGCATCTAAGCGGGAAGCGAGCCCCAAGATGAGTCATCCCTTGGACCTAGAGTCCACATAAGAGCCGTTCGAGACCAGGACGTTGATAGGTCAGGTGTGTAAGCGTTGTGAGGCGTTGAGCTAACTGATACTAATGACTCGAGAGGCTTAACCATACAACCCAGATGGGTTTTACGTTTTGCTTGAAATACCCAAACTTGATTGAAGTCGAGACTCAAAGCTCGTAAGAGCAGCAGCTTTCCAAATTACCTGATTGGCTTCCTTTAGCCGGTCAGAACAAATTTGTCTGGTGACAATAGCATTGTGGTCCCACCTGATCCCATTCCGAACTCAGAAGTGAAACGCAATCGCGCCGATGGTAGTGTGGGGTCTCCCCATGTGAGAGTAGGTCATCGCCAGACGCCTAATTCTGGTTTCCACTTTGAAAAGTGAAATCAAACAGAGTCGAAAAGGCCACCCAAAGCGGGTGGCCTTTTTTGCTTTGCTGTCTTCCACGTGAAATCGGCTTTCAAAAGCGTGCTTCAGCTGGCAAAATTGCGTCGCCTGCATGGGCACTTGTACCTAATTGGTTATAATCAGGAAGGCTGGATGGACTGTCGTTTAGGTTGTGGTGCTTGTTGTATTGCCCCGTCAATCTCTACTCCCATACCCGGTATGCCCCAAGGCAAGCCTGCGGGTGTGCGCTGTATTCAATTGACGGACGATAATCTCTGCCGTTTATTCGGAGCACCCGAGCGCCCAAGGGTCTGTCTGGCGTTTTCGGCCACGGCTGATGTCTGTGGAACCTCTGCCGAGGAAGCTATCTGGCTGATCACATCCCTGGAACAACTCACGCAATGAATGGCAGGTGACCATGCAATTGACCCGTTATACAGATTATGGCATCAGGATCCTGATGTATATGGCGGTGCAGCCCGAACGCCAGGAGTTATTCCGTATCGCCGAGGTGACCAAGGTCTTTGAGCTCTCACCAAACCATGTCTCCAAAATCATCCATCACTTGGGAAAAAGCGGCTATTTGCAAACCGTCAGGGGAAAGGCCGGTGGGTTCAGATTGGCCCGCCCCAGTGCAGACATTAATCTGGGGCAATTGGTTCGTACGCTGGAGCATTCGCTGGCACCGGTGGATTGTGCCAAACCCTATTGTATTTTGACCCCGGCTTGCCAATTGCGTAATGTGCTGGGTGCCGCTGTTGCAGCCTATTTAGCTGTGCTTGACCGTCACAGTCTGGCCGACATAGTCAGCAATGGGGATGAGCTGATGAAATTACTGCCTGATCCCACTATTTCAGTGCTGCAGTTGGGTTAGTTCCCTGTTTTCGCGCCAAGGCCAAGGGCAGCAGTTGGGATGCTGGAATTAAGTCTATTCCCTCTTTGCTCAAGGACGGCAAGTTGGCCTTAAGAAACGCGACTGTCGTCGGGTGTGGATGGGCTATGGCAACTGTCATACCCGGCCCCTTGCTCAACTCCAGCAGTTGCCTGAATTGTCTTTCCAATCCCTTATGACTGATGTCGTTATCCAGGAATAACTGACGCCTGAGTGACGGCACTCCCCGTTGCTCGGCCATCTCTTCGCCACGGCTGAATTTGGTGGTGGCGCTGTCGATAAAATAGAGTTCACGACTTTTCAGCATTTCCATTAGCCAGGACATGGGGGCTGGCAACTGGGTTAACAGGCTGCCCATATGGTTATTGACCCCTTTGATATAGGGAACACTGTCCATGGCCTGGGCCACTTGTTGCTTGAATTGGCTTTCTGACATCTGATTGGTCAGTCCACCCGGGCCGAGCGTATCACCATTGAGTGCCTGCATTGGCAGGTGCAACATAATTTCGTGGCCCTTTTGATGGCCTTGCTGAGCCAATTTCTTACCCAAAGGGGTATGGGGCAGCACCGAAAGTGTCACCTCGGGGGGGAGGCTTAACACCGCCGTGTCGGTCTGACGATAACCTATATCATCTATAATGATGGCCAATTGCCCGGCATGGGCCGAGGTCAAGCCTGTCGCAAGCAACAAGAAAACGAAAATTAAGCGCACGAAGTAATAGCTTGTGATTATTTATGATTTGTAATCAATGCTATTGCCGAATCCAAGCCGAGGTCAACCTCTGTTTCCTTATTGTTGATAGATATCAGTGGACCTGGTTGGCCACTGATGCTGATATCAGGCTCAATCCCTTTGGCGTGGATGTCGCGGCCATTGGGAGTGTTGTACCTGGCTATGGTCAGTTTAATCGCGCTGTCCGTTCCCAGGGTCGGGATCAGGCTTTGTACCGTGCCCTTGCCGAAACTGGTTTCGCCTATCAGGGTGGCGCGACCATTGTCCTGTAAAGCCGCTGCCAATACTTCGGCAGCCGAGGCCGAACCCTTGTTGATTAACACCATGATCGGGATGTTGCCGACCATGGTCTGCGGCGAGGCAAAATAGTCGGAATTGGCGTCGAAGAAACGTCCTTCGGTGGACACTATTCTGCCCTTAGCCAGAAAGAGATCCGCAATCTTGATGGCCTGGTCCAATAACCCGCCGGGATTATTGCGTAAATCCAATACCAATCCGTTCATGGCCTGCCCCCGCCATTGCCGCAGTTGGGCCATCATGTCTTCGGCAGTGTTGTCTTGAAAGCTGCTGAGCCTGATGTAACCAATGCTGCCGCTCAACCATTTTCCTTCTACCGATTTCACCTGAATTGTTTCAGGGGTCAGGGTTACGGCGAAAACCTGATCATCATTGTTGTGTTGCAGTTCCAGGTCCAACGCCAGATTGTTGATGCTGTGGTAGCGAATTTCCGACAGGGCAACATTGAGATCCAGGCTGCTGACCAACTTGTCATTGATCTTCAGTATCCGGTCGCCGGCCAATATCCCGGCTCTTGCTGCCGGGGAGTTCGGAAAGGGGGCAATAATGTTGAGCTGTTCGCTATTGCCGGACGCGACCTCGAAACCAAAGCCGTAATATTCACCGTGGTTGGCGTCGCGTAAATTGATGAGTTGTTGCCTGTCCAGATATCCCGAATAGGGATCCAGATGATCAAATATGCCCTTGATGGCGGCCTGGATCAGCTCGTCCCTGTCGACCTGATTAACATAATAGGTTTCCACCGTATCCATGATGTCCAGTAACAAGGGGTAGTTGTACTGGCTGCCGAACGATTTAACATGTTCCTGCCCGGTAAGGCTGATGGACAGGCCCAAGGTCAATCCCAGGACCAGGGCGCCAAGGTAACGTAACAGTTGTGACATGGGGGCCCCCTTCGACTGGCGGGGCCCGCTTTACCGACGACAATATCCTGCCGGATCGACGGCTTGCCCCTTATGCCTTATTTCGAAGTATAGGCCAGGCTCGGTTTGTCCACCCGAACGTCCAACCAGTGCAATGGCATCGCCCGTCTGAACCGTGTCACCGGCTTCCTTGAGCAGTGCCTGGGCGTGGCCATAAAGGCTCATGTAACCCTCGCCGTGATCCACCACCATGACCATACCGAAGCCACGCAGCCAGTCGGCAAAGATCACCTTACCCGGCGCAATGGCAAACACATTCTGGCCTTCGGGGGCGGCGAGCATAACGCCCTTCCACTTGATTTGGCCCGAGCGGGTACTGCCGTAGGAGACATTCAGCGCGCCTTTGGTGGGCCAGCCCAGTTTACCTCTTTGGCTCGCCAGCCCCTTCATCGACGGGCTTTCCTTGGCGGCACGCAGGGCTTCTTCCACCACGCGCTTGAGGCTGGCCTCTTCGATTTGCAGCTGCTCAAGTTCGGCGCCGCGCTCAGACAGGGTCTTTTGCAGCTCGTTCAGCGTCAGCTGACGCTGACTTTGCTCGGCGCCCAGGCGCTTGGCCTGATCTTTTTGCTCGACTATCAGGCGCTCCAGGCGGGACTGTTCATCCAATTGCTGGCTGCGCACCTGCTGCAATTCGTCCAGAGTCAGCTTCAGCTGGTCTATGGCCTTGATGCGGGCCTTGTTGAGGTATTGATAATAGGCCAGCATCCGCTCGATCGTCGCCGGACTCTGCTGATTGAGCAGCATCTTACTGTAATCGTGGCTGCCGGCGAGATAGGCGCTGGCCAGTTGCTTCGACAGGCTTTGTTGCTGGCTTTGTTTAAGGCGTTCCAGTTGCTCGCTGCGTTGCTTCAGCTGTTGCAGCTTGGTGCTCACCTTGGCCGATTCACCCTGGGTGCGGTTAATGGCACCTGCGGCATCGGCGATGGCCTTCTCATCCTGCTTCAACAGGGCAATCAGGCGCTCCCGTTGCTTGCCGGTGCTCTTGAGGGCACTTTGCTGTTGGCTGATCTGTGCCTGTATGGCTTTCAGCTCAGACTGCCGCCGCTCCAGATCCGCGGCCTGGAGGGGCAGTGACAATACAAGAAAGCCAGCAAGTATGCCGGCTTTCGACCAACGCAAAGTGCTCAAGTGTCTTGGTTACTCTTTGATAGTGATTAAGGGCTTGCCGGTCATTTCTGCCGGAATTTCCTGTCCCATCAGCGCCAACATGGTGGGGGCCACATCGCTAAGGCGACCACCGGTGGCAATTTCAGCATCCCGGCCCACATAGATAAAGGGCACCAATTCGCTGGTATGGGCTGTATGGGCCTGGCCAGTGCTCGGGTCCTGCATCTGCTCGGCATTACCGTGGTCTGCAGTGATCAGGCATTCGCCGCCCACCTTGGCCAGGGCATCAATCACCCGTCCCAGACAGGCGTCGACCGCTTCACAGGCTTTGACCGCGGCATCGAAGTTGCCGGTGTGACCCACCATGTCGCCGTTGGGGTAGTTACAGATAATGACATCATACTTAGTAGATTCAATAGCTTCTACCAGTTTATCTGTCAGTTCGGCGGAACTCATCTCCGGCTGCAGGTCGTAGGTTGCCACCTTGGGAGAATTGATCAGTATCCTGTCTTCCCCTTCGAATGGTTGCTCCTTGCCGCCGTTAAAGAAGAAGGTGACATGGGCATATTTTTCGGTTTCGGAGATCCGCAACTGGGTCATGCCGCGGTTCTGCAGCACTTCACCCAGGGTGTTGACCAGATCTTCTGATGGAAATGCCACGGCTGCCTTAATGTCGGCAGCATATTCGGTCAGCATCACGAAGTTCAGCTTGGGCGTATGTTGACGCACAAAACCGTCAAAATCGGCATTGATGAAGCTGCGGCTGATTTGGCGGGCGCGATCGGCGCGGAAGTTCATGAAAATCAGTGCATCACCGTCCTTCATCACGGCGGCTGACTCACCCTCTGGCACTATGGCTGAGGCTGCAACAAACTCGTCATTTTCATCACGACCATAGGCCGCCTCCAGTGCGGTGACCGCATTGGTGAATTCGAATTTGCCCTTGCCCTGGGTTAACAACTCATAGGCCTGAGACACGCGGTCCCAGCGGTTATCGCGATCCATGGCGTAATAGCGACCGACGATGGAGGCAATGCGGCCTGTGCCCAGTTCGGCAAACAGCTCATTGAAATGGGCCAGACTGCTCTTGGCGCTGCGCGGCGGCGTGTCTCGGCCATCGAGGAAGGCATGCAGGAATACCTGGTTGGCACCGCGGGCCACGGCCATGCGGCACATGGCTTCAATATGCTCTTCGTGGCTGTGTACGCCACCGGGCGACAACAGGCCCATAATGTGCACGGCGCCGTTGGCGGCAATGGCGGCATCTACCGCCTGGCACAGGGCCGGATTGTGTTCAAACTCGCCATCGCTGATGGCCTTGGAGATGCGGGTCAGCTCCTGGTAGACCACACGGCCTGAACCCAGGTTGATGTGGCCTACTTCGGAGTTGCCCATTTGGCCGTCGGGCAGACCGACGTCAAATCCGGAACCGGAAATCAGCCCATGGGGGCGAGTGGCATTGAGCTGGTCCAGAACCGGGGTGTTAGCGTGAAAAATCGCATTGCTGGCGGTGTCTTCACGGTAACCCCAGCCATCCAGGATCAATAATGCCAGAGGACGTTTTGCTGTCATGGTGGTGTACCTTCAAGATTGAGAAAGTTATAGAAGCGTCAGAATCGGAAATTGCTCAAATACTACTACGACTGCAGGGGTGGGACAAAGGCATTTGCCCCTAATGCGAGCGCGGACGGCTTTTGTGACGCCGACGGGGTTTGCCCGGGTGCGGGATGCTGCATTCTGCCATGTCGGTGGTATACTCTGAGCCCTCAATTGTTATTGGACAGCGACCTTAATTAACATCATGCAAGAATATATCGAGTTTTTTCGCAGCAACCCCATGTTGAGTCTGGCCTGGGCCGGTTTGTTTATGGCGCTGATCGTCAGCGTATTCAAATCAGTCACTTCCAAGGTCAAAAACATCAGCCATCAGGAGCTGGTGCAGTTGGTCAATAAGCAAGGGGCCAAGGTAGTGGATGTGCGCGGTAAAGAGGATTTCCGTAAGGGCCACATAGTGGATGCGCTTAACATCAGCATGGCTGAGATTAAAAATAATCAACTCTCCGCCCTTGAAAGCGCCAAGACCAGCCCCATTATATTGGTATGCAACGCTGGCATGACCTCATCTCAAGCGGCTCAGCTTTTGGTTAAACAAGGTTTTGAGCAAGTGTTTAATCTCAAGGGTGGTATGGGTGACTGGCAGGCAGCCAATATGCCTGTTTCAAAAAGCAAAAGATAAGCGGTCGGCGATGGGTTCCAGGTTTAAACGGCGGTTCCCATTCGGCATTCGGATCCTGTGATCGGCAAAGGGCTAAGCGGTTTTTTGGCGGACGAGATCAAACACCCGGGATGGTTTGAGTTCCAAAGGATTTCAGGCAGTCGGGCCCAAAATTACTGGCTTTCAATGAAAAAGCCGATTCAACTTTTTGATAGGTAGGAAATTATGGCTGAAGTAGCAAATAACGAACAACAAGCCCCACAGTTCAACATCCAGCGCGTTTACACCAAGGACATGTCTTTCGAAACGCCAAACAGCCCTGGCGTATTCCAGAAGGAATGGAGCCCAGAGGTGAAGCTGGATCTGGATACCCGCAGCACCAAGTTGGCCGATGACGTATATGAAGTCGTGTTGTCTGTGACTGTGACTGCCAAGAACGGTGATGAAACTGCCTTCCTGTGTGAAGTTCAACAAGCCGGTATCTTCTCCATCAGCGGCCTGAGCGAGCCACAACTGGCTCACTCTCTGGGTGCCTATTGCCCCAACATCCTGTTCCCATATGCCCGCGAGACAGTGGCCAGCCTGGTTGCCCGTGGTACCTTCCCACAGCTGAACCTGGCCCCGGTTAACTTCGATGCCCTGTTTGCCCAGTATGTGCAACAGCGTGTATCTGCAGAAGCTCCGGCCGAAGAAGCAAACGCGTAACGCAAATGAAAGACACTGCCGATATCACGGTACTGGGGGCGGGCTCTTATGGCACCGCCCTTGCCATTTCTCTGGCCAGTAACGGACACAAGACCCTGCTTTGGGGCCATGATCCCGCTCATGTGGCACGCCTGCAGCAGGCGCGCTGTAACGAAACCTTCCTTCCCGGTATTGCTTTTCCGGATTGCCTGCAGTTGGAGGCGGATCTCGGCAAGGCTCTGCAAGCAAGCCACAATGTGTTGGTGGTGGTGCCAAGCCATGTGTTTGGCAACGTGCTGACCCAGGCCAAGCCTTTACTGCGCAGCGATGCCCGCATCGTCTGGGCCACCAAGGGATTGGAGCCGGAAACCGGTCGACTGTTGCAGGACGTGGCCCGGGATATTCTCGGCGATGCCTTCCCTTTGGCGGTGCTGTCGGGGCCTACCTTTGCCAAGGAGCTGGCCGCAGGCCTGCCGACGGCGATATCCGTGGCTGGAACGGATCCGGTATTTACCCAGGATTTGGTGGAGCTGTTGCACAGCCCCAAACGGTTGCGGGTTTATGCCAACGATGACTTTATCGGTCTGCAATTGGGCGGTGCGGTTAAGAATGTGATCGCCATTGGCGCAGGCATGTCCGATGGTATCGGCTTTGGTGCCAATGCCCGTACCGCGCTGATCACCCGTGGCTTGGTGGAGCTGAGCCGTTTGGGCGAAGCTCTGGGGGCCCAAAGTGCCACCTTTATGGGCATGGCCGGTCTTGGCGATCTGGTGCTGACCTGTACCGACAACCAATCCCGCAATCGCCGCTTTGGTTTGGCATTGGGCAAGGGCTCTGACGTTATGACGGCGCAGGCCGAAATTGGTCAGGTGGTTGAGGGTTACCGCAACACCAAGGAAGTCTATACCCTGGCCCATCGCCTGGGGGTAGAAATGCCGATTACCGAGCAAATCTATCAGGTCCTGTATGAGGATAAATCCCCGTTGGAGGCGGCCAAGGAGCTGCTGGCCAGGGAGAAAAAGTCCGAAACCAAGGGCGAATAAAAGCCGCTCGACAGGGGAAAAAGGATGCTAAAATAGCGTCCTTTTTTTATGGCCTTTTGTTGAGGCCCAGTGGTCCATTTGCCGGGAAATCCAATGTCAGCAGTCAAACATCACCAGGTCATCATCATAGGCGCAGGCGCTGCCGGATTGATGTGTGCGCTTACCGCCGGTTATCGTGGCCGTGATGTGCTCTTGCTCGACAATGCCAAGCAGTTGGGACGCAAGATCCTTATCAGCGGCGGTGGTCGCTGTAACTTCACCAATCTCAATATTGAACCCGCAGCATACCTGTGCCGCAATCCTCACTTCTGCAAGTCGGCGCTGGCGCGTTTTACCCAGTGGGACTTTATCGCCATGGTGGAGCGTCACGGCATCGCCTTTCACGAAAAGACCCTGGGCCAGTTGTTCTGTGATGACTCGGCCAAGGACATAGTGGACATGCTGACCACAGAATGCGATTGGGCAGGGGTCAAGATCCAGTTGCGTACCGAGATCCTGAATGTGCAGGCGCAGGAGGGCGGTTACCTGCTGCTCACCAGTCAGGGAGACCTGAGCTGTGAGTCTTTGGTGATTGCCACCGGGGGCCTGTCCATGCCCAAGCTGGGGGCCACACCCTTCGGTCTGCAATTGGCGCAGCAGTTTGGTTTGAATGTCCTGCCCACCTGTGCCGGCCTGGTGCCTTTTATCCTGCAACCCCAGGACAAGGCCAACTTCGAACAGTTGTCCGGCATCAGTCTGCCTGTGGTGGCCACGGCCCAATGTGGAAAGTCCTTCCGCGAGGCGTTGCTGTTTACCCACAGGGGGCTCAGCGGTCCGGCGGTATTGCAGATCTCGTCCTATTGGAAGCCGGGTGAAAGCATCAGCTTTAACCTGTTACCGGACACGGACCTGACATCCTGGCTGAAGGAGCAGTGTGCCGAGTCCCCCAAACTCAGCCTGCGCAACGCCATGGCCAGACTCTTGCCCAAGCGCTTGGTGGAGGTTCTGCAGGAGATGGGGGCGCTGCCGGACAAGGCTTTGAACCAGCTGGGTAAGGCGGAGATTGAATCTCTGCAACAGTATTTCAACGACTGGCGCATTCAGCCCGGCGGCACCGAGGGCTATCGCACCGCTGAAGTCACCCTGGGTGGGGTCGATACCGATGAGCTGTCGTCAAAAACCATGGAAGCCCGCAAGCAACCCGGACTCTACTTCATCGGTGAGGTGGTGGATGTCAGCGGTTGGCTGGGTGGTTACAACTTCCAATGGGCCTGGAGTTCGGGCTACGCCGCCGGCGAGGTGGTTTAGTACGGCTGATGGCTGGGATTAGTCCCAGTCCTTACTGAGTCTGGGGCTGCTTTCCGGTTCAGCCCAAGGAGTAGCCCCAACGCCAGCGACCAGAGGGCTGCCAGACCTATCTGATAGGGTTTTGGCAGCATAAAGGTCAGTGTATGGGCCGGGATCCAGAACCACAGCAGAGAGAGCAGGCTTTTATCCAGATGTTGCCAGTCATTTATGCCTGCCGCCAGGTTATCTAACCAGCGATGCAGGATCACCAACAGGGGGCCAAATTGCAAATTAATGGCAACCGAGAGCAGTAAGGCAAAACCCAAAGTCCCGGGAGATGCCACAGCAAAATAATCCAGCAAGTTGCCAACAAAACCTGGAAAACCGATAAAGGCCAGCTTGATTAGCAGCGCCAGCACAATCCAAATTAGCGCCTTCTTGGCGCTGGCTGCCAGAGGAAAGGGCCAGTACAGGCGGCGCTCGCCGGCACAGCATGCCAGGGCCTCGCCCAAGGTGCCCAGCAGGGCGAACTGTGTCATGGCGGACACAAAAGGGAACTGAACAACAAACTCAAGATAACTCATCGTGACTCCAAATGATCAGACTTGTCGTCGCCCACGGCGTCAGGGTGGCACTTTGCCAGCTTTTGTCTTTCCTCCCCTTGATCTGGCGCAACTTATGTTATTCGTATGTTGCGATAGCATTGTGTCCACTAACAAGCCTGAATGGATGCCCCAGCTATGAACACTTTTTCCCTGCTAATCGATGGTATGAAAGTTGAAGGTCAGGGCAAGCCCTTTGCTGTCCTTAATCCGGCCACCCGAGAAGTGGCCGCCCTGTGCCCTGCGGCCAGCTTGGCACAACTGGACCAAGCCGTGGACTCCGCCCGGGCAGCCTTTCGGGAGTGGCAGTATTGCCCGGATGAGCAAAGAAGCGCCCTGATCAACGCGATCGCCGATACCTTGGAGCAGCACAGCGAAGAGCTGGCAATGCTGATAGTGACCGAGCAAGGCAAACCGATGGATCTGGCTCGTTTTGAACTGGGAGGCGCTATTGCCTGGACCCGGGCCACGGCGGCCATGGTGCTGGAAGATGAAGTGCTGGAAGACAGCGATGCCAAACGAGTCACCATGCATTACAAGCCACTGGGGGTGGTGGGTTCCATCACTCCCTGGAACTGGCCACTGATGATAGCCATCTGGCATATCATTCCGGCGCTGAAAACAGGTAATACCTTGGTGTGCAAGCCCTCAGAGCTGACGCCATTGAGCACAATGCGTATGGTGGAGCTTATCAGCCCTCTGTTGCCCCACGGCGTCATCAATCTGGTTTGCGGCGGCGCCGAACTGGGAGCGGCCATGGCTGGCCATGTCGGTATCAACAAATTGGCCTTTACCGGCTCTATTCCCACGGGCCAGGCCATCATGCGCACAGCCGCCCGTGACCTTAAGCGACTGACACTGGAGCTGGGCGGCAACGACGCTGGCATAGTGCTGGCAGATGCCGATGTGAGCGAGATTGCCATGGGCATCTTCCAGGGGGCTTTTATCAATATGGGCCAAACCTGCGCGGCGCTCAAACGCCTGTATGTGCACGAATCCTTGCACGATGCCCTGATCGCCAAACTGGTTGAGCTGGCTGAGAGCCAGGTGGTGGGCAATGGTATGAAGCCTGGCGTGACCTTCGGTCCCATCCAGAACCAAAAGCAGTTTGAGCGCATCTGTGCTTTGGTAGATGACGCCAAAGCCCGGGGTGCCACTGTGCATTGTGGCGGCACACCACTGCAGGGGCCAGGATATTTCTATCCGCCCACCTTGGTATCCGGTTTGACGCAGGGCAGTCCTCTGGTGGATGAGGAGCAATTTGGTCCTGTATTACCTATTATCCGTTATCGCGATCTGGACGATGCCATCGCGCAGGCCAATGCCAACGTCTGCGGTCTGGGCGGCTCTGTGTGGGGCAAGGATCCACAACAATTGGCAGCCACGGCCAATCGCCTGCAGTGCGGCACCGTCTGGTTTAACAGCCATGCCCAGGTGGCGCCCAATGCCCCCTTTGGCGGTTGCAAATTATCCGGCATTGGCGTGGCCTTTGGCATCGAGGGACTCAAGGAGTTTGTCCAGCCCCAGGTGATACACACTTTCAAATAAGCTGGATACATAAGAGTTGAGGGGCGTGGGCAGCAACTATCTGCAACCTGCGCTTCCTTCCACTGTTTGAACTGGGCGTAAACTAAGGGATTTGTCAGCGGAATAGTGCAATCTGCGCGGTAAGATTGCGTCGCAGGCATCCGGGGTTAAGGCACAAAGGAGTCTGTCTCATACTTCACTTATGCTGCGGTTGTCTTGGTACTTTGTGACCAAAGAGACAGACCAGGGCTGAATGCAGTTTTTTATTTACCACTTCTCTGGTCTGGTTCGGCTCATGCAGGACCAAGTCCCAAATATTATAAGTCTGCTAACCCGTTATCCCTGTCTTTGAATCATCTGTGCATAGTGGGGGCACAGCTGCAACCAAGTCTGGAGCAGCTGCTACACTAACGTTACCTGTTTAAGTCATTAATGGAAGAATGGCCGCATAACCGTGGCCTCAGGGGCAATCATGGACGAACTCCAGACCGTTTTGATAGTTGATGATGTGCGCACTAATAATCTGGTCATGGCCCAATGCCTCAAGGGGTTGTACCAGATCCGCGAGGCCAGCAATGGCCACGACTGCCTGCGTGAAGCCCGCCGCTACCCTCTACCTTCTTTGATCCTGCTGGATGTGATCATGCCCGTGCTTGATGGGTACGAGGTGTGCCGACTGCTGAAGTCCGATCCCGTGACGGCGGATATTCCGGTTATTTTTGTTACCGCCAAGGATGCCGATGAGGACGAACAGAAGGGATTGGAGCTGGGGGCCGTTGATTACATTACCAAACCCATAAGGCCGGCCATAGTTCGGGCACGGGTGTCGACCCATGTGCAGCTCAAACAGCACAGGGACAAGCTGCAATTTATGGCGCTGCACGATCAGCTGACCGGACTCTATAACCGCCGCTATTTGCTGGAGAGTGCGGAGCAGCGGCTGGCCAAGGTTAGCCGTCACAGCAGTCATCTGTCGGTGGTTATGATCGACGTCGATCATTTCAAAAAGATCAATGACGAGCACGGTCATGACAAGGGGGACATGGTGCTGCAACAGCTGGCCGCCTTGCTCAAGGCCAATACCCGTCGCGAGGACGTGGTGGCCAGGATCGGGGGCGAGGAGTTCGTCATCTTGATGGACTGTGCCCTGGAGGCCGCAACTTATCGCAGTCAAAGGTTGCTGCATTTGATTGTGGACATGTGTCCCGCGGGACTCAAGGTCAGCTGTAGTCTGGGGGTCGTGCAGGCCAATGCCAAACATCCGGACTTTTCATACTGGTTGAAACGCGCCGACCAGGCCGTGTACCAGGCCAAATCCCGGGGGCGCAATTGCGTGGTCGTTGCAGGGGATGACACATCCGTGCTGCTTGAGGAGCCATCCCTGTGAAGCGGCTATGGCTGTTGCTTACCCTGTGCTGGCTGGCCGCCTGTGGCGGGCAACCGGCCACCAAAGTCGTGATTGCCATCAATCCCTGGCCCGGTTATGAGTTGCTGTATCTGGCACAGCAGCAGGGTTACTTTGCCGAAGAAGGGCTGCAGCTGGAATTGGTGCAGGTGGCGAGTCTGTCGGATGCCCAGCGCGCCTACCTTGCCGGTGGTGTGGATGGGTTCACCGGCACTCTCATCGAAGCGGTGCAAGTGGCCATGCTTGGGGGCAAGCCACTGAAGATTGCCTTGCTGGCCGATTATTCCGCCGGTGCGGACCTGATAGTTGCACCGGAGCACTTTACCTCTATGACTCAGCTGAAAGGCAAAACCATAGGGTGCGAAGTCAGTTCTCTCGGTATTTATATTCTGGCCCGGGCCTTGATGGCCAATGGTATGACTCTGGATGACGTTAAGGTGATCAATGTCGAGCAGGGCGATGGTAATCGCCAATTGGCGGCGGGAACCATAGACGCCATGGTCACCTACCCGCCATATTCCATTGCCTTACTCAAACATGAAGGCATGCAACAATTATTCTCGACCCGGGAAATTCCCGGTGAGGTTCTGGACATAGTGTCTGTGTCCGAGAGCTTGCTGCGGCGTGCGCCTGATTTCCCGGCCAAGTTGCAGAATGTCTGGCAAAAAGCCCTGGAATACCACATGCGCCATCCGCAGGAGGCCAACGCACTGATGGCCAGGCGCGAAGGAATCAGTGCTGCCGAGTTTAATGCCTCCCTGAATGGCTTGGCCTTGCTGACAAGTGAGTCGCAGCAGCAGCTGTTGGCCGATAGGGAGCGTCTCAGGGGCATGCTTGGCTCTGTATGCGACACCCTGACACGGATCCAGGCCGTTAGCGGGACCTGTGACAAGCTGCCGTATCTCTTTATTGGTGGAGGGGCGAGCCAATGATGTCCTTGATGCCGCGGGAAAGCATCGCCTACAAGCTTAACCTCGCGACCCTGTTCTGTGCCTTGCTGGTGTGCCTGCTTGTCAGCCTCTATTACCTGAACGAGGTCGATAAGCGTATTCGCAGTCAGGCCGATCTTGAACTCACGGATCTGGTGGGGGCGCTTAATCTGGCGCTGGAAACCCAGGCCGATCAAGCCAATATGCAACGGGTTGCCGGCGCATTGGCTGCCCGCAGCAGCATATTCCAACTGTCTATCATCAATGCCGACACCCTGGAGATAGTGGCCGACAATCATATCCAGCATCAGAGCCAGCCCATGGAGCGGGTGTTGGATGGCGACAGTCAGGGATTGGTGCGCAGCGTAACGGGCGAGGCTTCCGGTCAGCAGCGCTATTCGAAAGAGGGTCAGATATTTCAGGCGGTGTTGGTGTATCTGATCTCACCCGAAGTGCAGCGTCTGCGGCCCTACGTGGTGTTTATCGGCTACGACCCGGAGCCGATCCGCAGCGAAGCCATGGAAGAGCTGGTGGACTACATTGCCATCCAGCTGCTGGGCTTTGCGCTCCTGTTGTTGATAAACCTCTACACCCAGCGCAAGTACGTACTTAAACCCATAGGTCGGATTGCATCGCAAATCGCCGCCCATGGCACAGAACACACCCTCAGCCTGGATAACAAGGATGAATTTGGTCTGCTGGTGGAAAGTTATAACGCGGCAATCCGTGAACGGTTGCAACAGCAGCAGGAGCTGGAGGACTCCCGCCGCTATATCGACAGCGTGATCAACGTTATTCCGGTGCAATTGGCCTACGTGGATGCCGAGCGGCGCTACCGTTTTATCAACAGTCGCTACCTGCAGCTGCTGCAGAAAACCGAAGACGAAGTGCTGGGCAAAAAGGTGGCCGAAGTCTTGCCGCCTGAGCTGGAAGAGACGGTGCGGCCTCATCAGCTGCAGGCCTTGGCGGGTCGCAGACAAGAGTTCGAGACCGAATCGACCAATGAACAGGGGCAGACCCAGTTCGTGCAGGTGACCTACATGCCGGATGTGGACGCCAGCGGCACTGTGGTTGGTTTCTTTTCCTGTATCGAAGATCTCACCGCCATCAAGCTTAACGAACTCAAGATAGAAAACTATGCCAGGGAGCTGGAGTTCCATAACCTGGCCCTGTCCGAGGCCAGCGAGAAGGCCGAGTCGGCCGCCCGGGCCAAGGCGGACTTCCTCGCCTGTATGAGTCATGAGATCCGCACGCCAATGAATGGGGTCATAGGCATACTCAGTCTTTTGGCGCGCACCGAACTGTCGGCCCAGCAACAGCACTATGTGGATGTCGCCTCATCGAGCGCCGAGTCACTCCTGAGCCTGCTCAATGACATATTGGATTTTTCCAAGATTGAGTCGGGGAAATTTGAAATCGAAACCCTGCGTTTTGACCTGATCCAATTGCTGGACGAATTTGTGCAGCCCATGGCCCTCAAGGCCGAAGAAAAAAGGCTGCACCTCTTGCTCGATGTCACCGCCGTTGGTCACCGCTGGTTGCTTGGCGACCCGGGGCGCTTGCGGCAGGTACTGTTTAACCTGGTGGGCAATGCCATTAAGTTTACTCAGGCGGGTTGGATAGCCATTCGGGTCAGCAGTGAGGCGGAGACGGACAAGCAAGTCAGGGTCAGGATAGCCATAGAAGATACCGGCATAGGCATACCCGCAGCCAAGCTGGCCCAGTTGTTCAATCCCTTCACCCAGGCCGACAGCTCTACCACCCGCCACTTTGGCGGCACCGGCCTGGGGTTGTCCATTGCCAGGCGACTGTGTGAGTTGATGCAGGGGGACATTCGTGCCAGCAGTGTTGAACACGTGGGCAGCACCTTCGAATTCAATGTGCTGTTGGCGGTGAGCGAAACGCCCGCCGACAGGCATTGGCCCCCCGAATTGCAGGGGCGACTGTTGCTGCTTGGGGGGGATTGCGGGGCCAACGAGACAGTGCTGGCCGAGTTGCTGCAATCCTGGGGTGCCGACGTGAAGGTGTTGCCGGGCAGGCAAACCGTGGCGGCCAGCCCCGAACTGAGCCGGGCCAAGGGCTTTATTTACAGCCTGCCTCCCCAGAGTCCGGTCTCCGAAGAAATACAGTGGCTGACTTCACTGGCCTGTGATCAGGCAACCAAGAGTCTGGCTGTGGTGTCTCACGAGCAGCATTTGCAGTTGTTGCCCAGCGCCAACAAGGACCACGTGGCGGTACTGTGCAGGCCCTTGTCCCTGTTCTCGCTGATGGCCTGGTTGGGACTGGAGGAGCTGCCGGAACCATTGCGGGACGGTGGCAATGACGATATTCCCGTGGTCGCCGGCCAACCCAGGGTGCTGTTGGTGGAGGACAACAGGGTTAATCAGATGGTGGCCATGGGCTTGCTGCATGAGTTGGGACTGGAGGCCGATCTGGCCGTCAACGGTCTGGAGGCGCTCGACAAGCTGCAACTGAGCAATGAGGGGCACTTTCAGGCGGTGTTGATGGATTGCCTGATGCCGGCCATGGACGGTTATCAGACCACGGCGATGATCCGCCGTGGTGAGGTGGGCGAACACTGGCGCCATATTCCGATCATCGCCATGACCGCCAACGCCATGAAGGGCGACCGCGAACACTGTCTGGAGTCAGGTATGGACGACTACATCTGCAAACCGCTGATTATGTCGGTCGTGCGTCAGGTACTGGGCCGTTGGCTTGGCGGTATGCCTTTGCCCAAGGTCGCCGAATCCAACGCACCCCAGACCCGGGAGGGGGCCCTGTTTGACCGGGAGGCCATGCTCAAGCTGATGTCCGGAGACCCGGGCCTGCTCAATGAGATATTGGCGGTCTTCGTTGATGAAATGCGTCACCACAGGGCGGCCTTTCTCCAGGCGATGGACGATCAGGATTTTCCCGGCATTCGAGCCAGTGCACATTCCATAAAGGGGGCCGCGGCCAATTTGGGCATGACCCCCCTGGCCAATATGGCCAGACGCATGGAGGTGGCCGCCAGGGAAAGGCAACGGGACATACTGTCCCTGGCCCAGGACGAGTTTCTGCAGATCCTGGATGACACCCTGGTGGCATGCCAGTGTCAGGAAGACAGGGTGTGAGCTGGCGCGCCGATTTCAAGCTTGTCACCTTCGGCCCGGGTCAAAGTGTGGTATGTTAACGGCCTAGAATCCCTAGTTTTTACTGCCAGAAGGAATCATGCCATGGCCACAGCCAGAATCGGTATAGTCACAGTCAGCGACCGCGCCAGCGCAGGAGTCTATGAAGACCTCTCGGGTAAGGCAATCATCGATACCCTGGGCCAGTACCTGACCTCGGCCTGGGAGCCGGTATACAGACTGATCCCCGATGAGCAGGTGGAGATTGAGCGGACCCTGATCGAGCTGGCCGACAATGAAGCCTGCTGTCTGATAGTGACCACGGGGGGCACTGGGCCCGCCAAACGTGATGTGACCCCCGAAGCCACCGAGGCCGTATGCCACCGCATGATGCCGGGTTTCGGCGAGCTGATGCGTGCCGAGTCTCTCAAGTTCGTGCCCACGGCCATTTTATCGCGCCAGACCGCCGGTCTGCGTGATGACACCCTGATAGTCAACCTGCCGGGCAAACCCAAATCCATTCGTGAATGTCTGGATGCCGTGTTTCCTGCCATTCCCTATTGCATAGACCTGATGGAAGGGCCTTATCTGGAATGCAACGAGGACGTCATCAAGGCCTTCAGACCCAAGAAATGACCTTGCTGCGGACCCTGTTCGTACTGCTGTTGTTGGCTCTGGGCGGCTGTTCTTCCGCACCTGAGCCACAGACTCCTGCTCCTGAACCTGCCAGGGCGGCTCCCGGGATCCCCAGGGACAGCCTGCTGGCTTTGTTCCGCGAATGGCAGGGTACGCCCTATCGCCTTGGCGGCAGTGACAGGCGGGGCATGGACTGCTCGGCCCTGGTACAACTGGCCTATCAAAGCACCCAAGCCCTGGCATTGCCCCGCACCGTTGCCGAGCAGGCCAGACTGGGTCGGCCTGTGCCCTTGGCCGAGGTGGTGCCGGGGGATCTGTTGTTTTTCAAGACGGGTCGGCGTCAGCAACATGTGGCCATAGCTCTGGGCGAGCGACGTTTCCTGCACGTGTCCACCAGTCAGGGGGTGATTATTTCCACCCTCGACAATCCCTTCTGGGCAACGGCTCTGTTACAGGCCCGCCGACTCCTCTGACCTAAGCCCAAGTGCCAACTCTCGTTTGGCATGCTATGGTGATTCGCTGTATACCCGTCTCAAATCAACGCGATAAGGACATGCATCATGACAGTTAAGCGTAAATTAGGCCTGCTGGGCGCCCTGGCGGCCCTGGGGATCAGCACCGCAGTTTGGGCGGCACCCACCTTTATCAACATACTCACAGGCGGCACCAGCGGGGTCTACTATCCCATAGGGGTGGCCCTGTCGCAGATTTACGGCAAGGACATCGAGGGCGCCAAAACTTCGGTGCAGGCCACCAAGGCGTCGGTGGAAAACCTGAATCTGCTGCAGACCGGTCGGGGCGAACTGGCGTTGGCGCTGGGGGATTCGGTGTCCGCAGCCTGGAAGGGCGACCTGGATGCCGGCTTCAAGGCACCCCTGGACAGGCTCAGAGCCATAGGCGCCGCCTATCCCAACTACATTCAGCTGGTGGCCAACAAGGATGCCGGCATCAAAACGCTGGCGGACCTCAAGGGTAAGCGTATCTCTGTCGGTGCACCCAAATCCGGTACCGAGCTTAATGCCCGCGCCATTCTGGCCGCGGCCGGTCTGAGTTATCAGGACATGGGCAAGGTGGAATTTCTGCCCTATGCCGAGTCGGTTGAGCTGATTAAGAACCGCCAGCTCGATGCCACCCTGCAATCCTCAGGTCTGGGCATGGCGGCGATTCGCGATCTCGCCGCCACCATGCCAATTAACTTTGTTGAGATCCCGGCAGAGGTGATTGGCAAGATAGGCAATGCCGCCTATCAACCCGGCATCATCCCGGCCAACACCTATGAAGGCCAGGATGTCGAGGTGCACACGGTTGCCATCCAGAATTTGTTTATCAGCCACGCCAGGGTCAGCGATGACACCGCCTATCAGATGACCAAGTTGCTGTACCAAAACCTGGAGCGTCTGGGCAATGCCCATGCCGCGGCCAAGGCCATAGATCCCAAGAGCGCCGCCCATAATCTGCCGCTGCCGCTGCATCCCGGGGCCGAGCGCTTCTTCCGCGAAGCGGGCCTGCTTTAATTTCCAAATAATGGGCCCCGATAGGGGCCCGCAGGAGAGCTAATGACCGACTCCCAACAGGGACTGGAAGCCGCGACCGGGGATTGGCCCAGGGCGCTGTTTTCAGTCGCCCTGCTGTTTTCCAGTTTTCAAATCATCACCGCCGCTTTTCATCCTGTGTCGACCCAGGTGCTGCGTTCGGTGCATGTGGGCTTTTTACTGTTGCTGGTGTTTATCAGCTTTCCGGCCCTGGGCAAGGGGCGTCCCTGGCAGCCCTTGGGCTGGCTGCTGGGCTTGTTGGGCATGGGCACGGCCGCCTACCAATGGATCTTCGAGGCCGAGCTTATCCAGCGCTCCGGTGAGCTGACCGACATGGACATGTATGTGGGTATAGCCCTGATAGTGCTGGTATTTGAGGCTGCTCGGAGGGTGATGGGACCGGCGTTGCCGCTCATCTGTGGCCTGTTCCTGGCCTATGGTCTGCTTGGGCAGTATCTGCCCGGCGATCTGATGCACAGGGGCTACGGTCTCGACCTGATAGTGAACCAGCTGTCCTTTGGCACCGAGGGACTCTATGGCACCCCCACCTATGTTTCTGCCACCTACATTTTCCTGTTTATCCTGTTCGGTGCCTTTTTGGAGCAGGCGGGGATGATCCGCCTGTTTACCGACTTTGCCATGGGCCTGTTCGGCCACAGGATCGGCGGACCGGCCAAGGTGTCCGTGGTGTCATCGGCGCTGATGGGTACCATCACGGGCTCAGGTGTGGCCAACGTGGTGACCACGGGGCAGTTCACCATTCCCTTGATGAAACGCTCCGGCTACCGCGCCGCCTTTGCCGGTGGGGTGGAAGCTACCGCCAGCATGGGCAGCCAGATCATGCCGCCCATCATGGGCGCCGTGGCCTTTATCATGGCCGAGACCATCAATGTGCCCTTTTTTGAAATTGCCCGGGCGGCGCTGCTGCCGGCCATGCTCTATTTCGGTTCGGTATTCTGGATGGTGCACCTGGAAGCGCGCCGGGCCGGACTCAAGGGGCTGAGCCGCGATGAGTGCCCCAATCCCTGGCAGGCATTGGCCGCGCGCTGGTATCTGCTGATCCCGCTGCTGGTGCTGATTGGACTGTTGTTTTCCGGCCGTACACCGCTGTTCTCCGGCACTGTGGGCCTGGCGCTGACCGCCATGGTGATCCTCGGCTCGGCACTGATCCTGGGGGTATCTTCCAAGGCCATGCGCCTGGTGTTCTGGATTGCCCTGGGGCTGCTGTGTGCCGGCTTTTTCCGCCTCGGCATAGGTGTGGTGTTCGGGGTGATAGGTCTGCTGGTGCTGGCCTGCTTTTGGGTCAGGGGCGGGCGCGATACCCTGAGATTGTGCCTGCACGCCCTGGTGGAGGGCGCCCGTCATGCGGTGCCCGTGGGTATAGCCTGTGTGCTGGTGGGGGTCATTATCGGCATAGTCTCGCTTACCGGCATAGCCTCCACAGTGGCGGGTTACATTCTGGCCGTGGGCCAGGACAACCTGCTGCTGTCGCTGGTGCTGACCATGTTCACCTGTCTGGTGCTCGGCATGGGCATTCCCTCGATCCCCAATTACATCATCACCAGTTCCATTGCCGCCCCGGCACTGCTGGATCTCGGCGTGCCCCTGGTGGTGTCGCACATGTTCGTGTTCTATTTCGGCATCATGTCGGATTTGACCCCGCCGGTGGCCCTGGCCTGCTTTGCCGCCGCCCCCATAGCGCGGGAGAAGGGGCTGAAGATCAGCCTCTGGGCCATACGTATCGCCATCGCCGGTTTTATCATTCCCTACATGGCGGTCTATGATCCGGCGCTGATGCTGCAGGGGGACAGCCTGTGGGCCACGGCCTATGTGGTGACCAAGGCGCTGCTGGCCATAGGGCTTTGGGGTGCTGTGTTTACCGGCTTTCTGTGGCGGCCCTTGAACTGGTTCGAGCGCCTGCTGGGCTTTGGCGCCGGTGCCAGCCTGATCCTCGCGACACCGGTCAGTGATGAGCTGGGTTTTGGCCTGCTGCTGGCCTGGCTGCTGCTGCACGGCCTGCGGGCCAGGCGTCAGCCCTGATGCTGGGCCTGTGTCTGGGTATGGCGGGCGTGGTTTGGACCCGGCTGCCACTGGAGCACTTCAGTCTGCAGTGGCAGCACAGTGTCGAGAAAATCCGCTGGGAGGAGGACTATCGGCTTGAAAGCCAGGGGCTGCGCTTGGTGGAGGCCAGGGTGCGCGGCACCGGCGCCGGAATGGAAATCCCCGATGATGCCTGGTATGCCGATGGCAGCTGGCACTATGTCCCGGCGCTGGCACCCATTCCCGTGCTCAGCCTGGGGCGAAGTCCGCAGGTGGCGGATTGGCAATTGTGCCGGGACGGTGAATGCCATGAGTTGAGCCATTGGCTGGGGCCACCTCAGGCCGAGGTGGAACTTTGGCCCTGCACGGCCAATTGAGTTCAGAGGCCGAGGAAAAATAATACGCACAGGCTGGGGCTCAGTGCGCGCACCTCCAGCGGTTGTTGTGCCAGCAGCAGCTCTCCCGGGCTTAGCCTGGGCGTCATGCCCTCGATGGCGAGGGCGCCACTGTGGAGATAGACGCCATACTGACCCGGGACAGTCGTTTCACCGTGTCTGGCCGAGGCGCCGTTTTCCAATGAATGGCGCTCGGCATGGAGCAGCAGTTCACCACCCATACCGGCATTGCAGATCAGATTGAAATCGCTGATGGGACCATCCACGAGCCGGGCATTTACCTTGGCTTCGCCTTCAAACTGCCAGGCAGGTGAATCCGGGGTCAGCAGCAGTTGGCCACTGTCCTCGCCATGGTGCCAGTCAAGGGCCATGCCTTTCCCTTCCAGCAGCAACAAGAGACGACGATAACCACTGAAGTCGCTGAATGGGCCGTCCCGTTCCACCCGGGCACTGCTGATGCGCCAATGGAAATCGCGATCGGCCACCTTGGCACTGGTCGGGCTGATCAGCAGCTCTGTGGTGCTGCCACCGGCCCAGTGGCTGGTGTGGGTTTCGTCTGACTTAATAAGACGATAGGGCATGATTTTGCTCTGCGATTGAGGTAGTTAAGTCATTATGCGACGGGAACGCGACCGCTGCAAAAACAATCCGAAAGGCCGCCCCTAGAGAAACTTCTGCACGTACCAGCAGCTGGCCTGGATCTGCAGGCCCTGGGCCCGGGCCCACTGCAGCCCGGCGCGAACCAATTTTTCGGCCACACCGTGACCGCGCAGCTCCGGCGGTACATAGGTGCTGGTGAAGTTGATCTTGTCGCCGCTGCGCCTGTATTCGAGACGGGCCTCAAAGCCCTCGAGGGGCAGTAGGAAGCAATTGTCCTCTGGGTGGTGCTCTATGGTGCCTTCCATTGTGTCTCCCTGACATCAGTTGGCTGAGGCGCGCGCCTGTTGACGCTGCCGTTTGTATTCCCTGGCTTCCTTGGGGACCGGGCTGACCTTGCCCGTTTCCAGCCAGACCTTGAGACGATTGGCATCTGCCAGGTGGGTGAACTTGCCAAAGGCATCCAGCACCACGAAGGCCACATCCCGCTTGGCCATCTTGGTCAGCATCACCAGGCAGTGGCCGGCCTCGTCGGTGTAACCCGTCTTGGTCAGGTCAATGTCCCAGTTCTTTTTGTTCACCAAGCGGTTGGTGTTGTAAAACGCCAGGCTGTACTTGGGTTTTCTGAAGGTCACGCTGCGGTTGGAGGCACTGCTGAGTTCGCCGAGCAGCGGATGCTTGCGTGCCTCCCGCAGCAGCAACAGCAGATCGCTGGCGCTGGAGACGTTGCTGGTGGACAGCCCCGTGGGCTCGACAAAATGACTGCTGTGCATACCCAGGGCTTTGGCCTTGGCATTCATGGCCGCGATAAAGGCCTTGTAACCACCGGGATAATGGTGGGCCAGGGTGGTGGCGGCGCGATTTTCCGATGACATCAGGGTCAGCGCCAGCAGATCCCGGCGTTTCAGCTGGCTGCCCAGGCGCACCCGGGAAACCACGTTTTTCATAATTGCGGCCTGGCTGACATCCACCGCCAGATATTCATCCAGTGGCAGCTTGGCATCCAGCACCACCAGCCCCGTCATCAGTTTACTGACCGAGGCTATGGGCAACACCTGATCCGGATTGCTGGAAAACAGTACTTCATTGGTGTTGAGATCCACCGCCAGGGCGCTGCCCGAGGCCAGTTCCAGTTGTGGCTTGGATGCGGCGGATACCGAGAGGGAAACACAAACAAGCAGCAGGCCGGCGAGAGAGGTCAGGTATTTCATGGAGGCGTTAAGTAGTGAACAGATGTCGTCCAAGTGTAATTGAGTGCCATGGCGGCGCCAACAGGGGGGCGAACAAAAGCCCAGCAATCAGCGCAGATCCTGTTCAAGTAATTGCCTGAGTTCGGCGGGTAACTGCGCCTTGGCGCCACTGCTGAAGTCAAACATCACCGCCACCGAGCTGCCTGTGGTGGTCAGGGCCTGCTGACGCTCGCTGAACACCTCGTAATGCAGGGTAAAGCGGTCATCGCGGACATCGCTGATGCTGACGCCCACCAACAGGGTGTCGGGGAAGGTCACGGGGCGCTTGTACCTGGCCTGGTTCTCGCTGATCACCGGCCCCACGCCCTTGGCGTACATGGCACCCAGGGGATAAATGCGGTCGAAATAGTCGATGCGGGCGGTTTCGAAATAGCGGAAGTAGACCACGTTGTTGACGTGTTGCAGGGCATCCATTTCACCCCAGGCAACATTAATGCGGCTCGCGTGGGGGTATTTTTCCAGGAACTTTTCCAGAGGCGTGGACATTTCAAACGCTCGTTTCAGGCAAAAAGGCAGACTAGCAGCATAAGGCGGTGACAACAAGAGGCCGTTATTGCCTGGCGGAAAAACATCAAGGGCGCCCTTGGCGCCCTTGATTTCAGTCGAACTCCAGCTCATCGAAGCTGGAGATAATCCTGTACTTGCCGGTACGCTGCTCCGGCTGGCGCACCATCTGGCAGGTGATCATACCGGCGGCCTCGGCGGCCTTGAGTTCATCCACCACGTCGGATACAAACAGTATCTGTCTTGGAGTCAGGCTGATGGTGTTGACTATGTTGCTGTAGGCCTGCTTGTCGAGCTTGTTGCCGGTGCGGGTGTCGAAGTGGCCGTTGAACAGCTCGGTCAAATCGCCGCCATCGCTGTGACCGAACAGCAATTTTTGGGCGTCCACCGAACCCGATGAAAAGCTGTACACCCTCAGGCCCTGGTCACGGAAACGTTTAATGGCTTCGATAAAGTCGGGGAAGATATGGCCCTTGAATTCACCGCCGGCATAGCCCTGTTTCCAGATAAGGCCCTGCAGCGTCTTGAGCGGCGTGACCTTACGGTCTTCGGCAATCCACTGGCAAAGGATCTCGGCAATCCGGGCAACATCGGCCTCGGGTTCCAGGGCGATATCGCGCACATCGCCCATGCAATAATCCACCAGGGGATTGTGCTGCTGGCTTTGCAGGAAGTCGGCCATCCTTTTGGCGGAATAGGGGAACAGGGTGTCCTGAATAAAATTGAGATCCGTGGTGGTGCCGGCTGTGTCTACAACTATGGCTCTGATACCCATGATATTTGATGCTCCGCTAAACCTTGCCCAAGAATGCAGCCCGATCCTAAAGTGAATTGCCGCGCTTTGCCAGTGCAATCGCTGCCGCCTGCGGCCTGGGACACGAATATTAGCACCAACGACATAATCTGCTGGGCAAGGTCTCGGTCATAGGTCACTATCGGTTGCAGACCGAACCGGGTTGGTATCGGCTGACAGGCAGGAGCGCCCATGGAATACAATGAGATCAGCAAGACCCTGAACGGCCTCAATTGCCGCAGCAACTTCACAATTCACCAAGTGACAGAGTACATGTTGCCCGGACTCAAGGAGCCTCTGTACCTGCACAAGGAAGGCAAAACGGCACTGCTGGTGATCCGTCCGGCCTTTGAGCTGTTTGCCGGTGAGCTGGCAGGCCTGGCCGGGGTGCATGCCAAGTACGATTATCACCACAATGCCCAGATGACCCGTTTTCCCACCCGCTTGCACAAGAGCCTGACCGAAACCCACTATGGCCTGGCCTTCAGTTTCGACGACAGCGAAGCGGTGCGGCTGTTTATCGAGCGCTTAATCGCCATAGTCAAAGGTTAAACGGATCGTCACAGCGGTTGTCCCCCGCGCCCGGGTTTGTTAACTTCGGCATTGAAAAGGCTTATTTTTCAATAATGGACGCGCTACGCAGCGGGTCCCTCGAAGGAACGACATCATGAAATTTGCTTTAACCTCTATCGCTATCCGGCCCCTGCTGGCCCTGTTGTTAACCCTGGTGGCCGGCGCCGCCCAGGCGGGCCGGGTGGAAACCCTCAGCGTCAAGAACGAGGCCTTTACCGAAGCCGCCGAGTTTCGTATCAGCCTGCCCGACACCTACGACACCCAGACCGATAAACGTTATGTGGTGCTGCTGGACCTGCATCCCAGGGCGGCGAACTTGCTGGCCGGTATGGAAGATTGGATGAGCCACAACGGTGATTGGCCCTGGTTGGAGACCATTATCGTCACCGCCCCCGATAGTCATCAGGGCCTGGGTAAGCTCAAGCAGGCCGCCATAGAGCAGGGCGATGGGCAGCTGCTGGACTTTATCGAGCGCGGCCTGCTGCCGGCCATCGAGGCCAAATACCGCAGCAATGGCTTTAAGATCATGAGCGGTTTTACCGGCAACGGCGGATTGGTGCTCTACACCCTGCTCAACCGACCCGAGCTGTTCAACGCCTACCTGGCGGCGAGCCCGGTGCTGGGGCAGGATTTTGCCAAGGTGTTGCAGGACGCCGAGCCCAAGCTTAAGGCTATGGCATCCAGACTGGAGCACAAGCCGCGCTTCCTGCAGATCTCCACCAGCGACAGCGATTTCGAGCAGGGCCAGCTGGCGCCCTATGCCGAGCTGGAGGCCAAGCTCAAGGCTTTTGCCCCCGCGGGACTCAAGTGGCAGAGCAAGCGCTTCGATGGCAGCTACTACATGACCCAACCTGTGCTTGCTACCGCCCACGGTATCGAATTTATCTTCGACGACATCCACAGAGTGCTGGCCCCGGACTCGGCCATCAGTCAGAAGGGAGCTGAGGCCATCATCCGCCATTACCAGCAGCTGTCGACCGATGTCTACGGTTTCGAGGTCAGCCCGGCTGATTCGCTGATCGCCCTGGGCCAATCCCTGAAGCAAAGTGCGCCGCAGCAGGCCCGGGCCGTGTATGAGTCCGGTCTTGCCAGTCTGCCCAAGTCCGCCAGCCTGCATTTCGAACTGGGGCTGCTGCTCGGCGAGCAGGGCGACAAGCAGGGGGCCAGGAAGGAGCTGCAACTGGCACTGGCCAATACCGATCATCCCTTTTGGCAAAAATATTACGGTGATGCCCTGGCAAAAATAGAGTCAGGAGTGGCAAAGGAGTAAGCATGAGTACCATACCCGGGCCCGATGGCCAGCCCCGCTGCCGCTGGTGTGGGGCGGCGCCGGAGTTTTTCGATTACCACGACCGCGAGTGGGGTTATCCTGTGGCGGACGATGTGCGCCTGTTCGAGAAGCTGTGTCTGGAGAGTTTCCAGTCCGGTCTCAGCTGGCGCACCATACTGGCCAAACGGGAAAACTTCCGCGCCGCCTTTGCCGGCTTTGATTTCAACAAGGTCGCCGAATTTGACGAGCGGGATGTGCAGCGGCTGCTGGCGGATGCCGGCATAGTCAGGCACAGAGGCAAAATAGAAGCTGTGATCAACAACGCCAAACGGGCCCAGGAACTGGTGGCAACAGAGGGTTCGCTGGCGGCCTATTTCTGGCGTTTTGAGGCACCCGGAGGCCATGAGCCCCAGACCATGTCCACCTCGGCCGAGTCCGAGGCCCTGTCAAAGGCGCTGAAAAAGCTGGGCTGGAAGTTCGTCGGCCCGACAACCGTGTTTGCCTTTATGCAGGCCATGGGCCTTATCAATGATCACGTTGAGAACTGCGTGGTCAGGAGCAAGGTTGCCGACGCCCGCGCCGGTTTCAGAAAGCCCTGAGTGCCCTTGGTTAGCCAATAAAAAAGCCCGGACTCAGAGCCGGGCTTTTTTATTTATCGTTTGTATAGAACAGGCGGTTTACTTGGTCGAGTCCAGCCAGGCGGTTATCTTCTGCTCCAGCAGGGGTAGCGGCAGGGCGCCGTTTTCCAGCAAGCGATCGTGGAATACGCGGATGTCGAAGCTGCCCCCCAAAACCGTGCGGGCCTTTTCACGCAGCTCGATAATCTTCAGCTCGCCCAGCTTGTAGCCCAGGGCCTGTCCCGGCCAGACGCAATAGCGCTCTATTTCCCCCGTGGCCTCGGAGATGTGTATGCCCTCGGTGGCCACCGCGTAGTCTATGGCCTGCTCCCGGCTCCAACCCTTGGCGTGCATGCCGGTATCGACCACCAGGCGCACGGCGCGGTGCAGTTCAGATTGCAACCTGCCAATGTCGTCTATGGGATCGCCTTCATAGATACCCATCTCGGCCGCCAGGCGCTCGGCATACAGGGCCCAGCCCTCACCGGCGGCGTTGGAGTAGAAGATAGTGCTCAGCAGCGGCAGGGTGTCCGACAGGCCGATAATGGTCTGCAGATGGTGCCCGGGATTGGTCTCGTGGTAGGTCAGGGTTTGCAGCGAGTAGGACGGCAGGGAGGCTGTGTCATACAGGCTGATCCAGAAGGTACCCTTGCGGCTGCCATCCTGGGACGGGGCATCGTAGAAGGCACCGCTGGTGGAGGCGGCGCGGCTGTCGGGCACGGCTTCCACCGCCACCTCCTGATCCGGCAGGCGGCCGAACCACTGGGGCAGCTTGGCGTTCACCAGTGCCAGATCCTGCTGAATACCGGCCATCAGCTGGGCCTTGCCCTCGGGGGTGTTGGGGTAGAGATATTTGGGATCGTTCAGCAGCACCTGCATGCGCTCGCCGACTGTGCCTTCGGTGTAGCCGACCTTTTGCAGCAGGCCGTCCATTTCGGTGCTGATGCGGGCCACCTCACTCAGTCCCAGCTGGTGGATTTGCTCGGCGCTCATGTCCGAATTGGCCAGGTGCTTGATCATGGCCTGGTACAGTTCGGCGCCCTTGGGCAGACGAGCGATGCCGGCGTCATGCACGGCCTTGGGCTGCAGCGCCTCCAGGGCGGCAACCAGTTCCCGGGTGGCGGGATAATAGTGGCTGCCCACCAGTTCGGCGGCGGTGGTCACCAGAGTGGCTGCGTCCGCCACTTCGCCTTCGGTAAGCTTGGCGGCAAAGCTTTTCACCAGCGGATGCTCGGCGGCCGGAGAACTCAGTTGTTGCTGCAGGGCAAACAGGGTTTTGGCTATGATGAAGTCCGGTGGGATCACCCCCTGTTCTGCATCCTGATTCAGTTTTTCGATAAGGCCCTTCATGGCCACGGGATAGGCCCGCAGTCGGCTCAGGTAAGCCTGGGCCTGGGCGCTGTCGGTCACGGCAAACTTGTCTTCCATGTAGCCGGGAAACTCCACCTGCAAACCGGAAAGGTGGTTGACCGCATAGGGTTGGAACCAGACGCCGTATTCGCCGAGTATGTTGCCATATCCGACGGTTTCGGCCGGCAGCAGGGCGCCGCGTACCTCGGTGCGGATGGCATTCAGGCTGACCCGCTCAGATGGGGTGAGGGCTGCGGCGTCGATGGCATCCAGTTGCGCCAGCATGGCTCTGACACCGGCACGGCGCTTGGCCTCACCGTCAAGGCTGTAGTCTGTGAGGCTGGACATTATGCCTTCGCCGGCATCGCTGTCGGGCACGCCGAAGTAGGTGGCCAACTCGGGGCGCAGGGCAAAATAGCTGCGGGTCATGGCGCTGAGCTGCTGCTTGAGGCTTACCTTGTCCTCGGCCTGTTTGGTCGGAGTTGGGGATTGAGTCTGGGATTCGACTTGGCTTGGGTTGCCAGGGGCCTGCTGGCCGCAGCCGCTGACCAATAGGGCCAAGATGGCACCATTGATGATATTTTTCATAGGGTTCTCGTATCCGTTGGCTTTATTGTTAGCGGGTCTGCGCCCGATTGGCGTTTATCCTAACAGCTCACGGCCTCAGAGGCTGAATAAATTTGTATACAATATTGAGCTTTCCTGACCCTAATGGATTGATTTGGCGTTGGAGAGCCATTGCGCAATTTCAATCAAGTATTGGCTTGGGACCGTGGGCATAGTAGTGGCCACGACGAAAGCGAAAACAGAGAAGGGAACACAGAAGGCATGAAGCAGGATAGCAAGAGTTCACACCAGGCCCGCCTGGGCAAGGTGTGTGACTACATAGGCCGGCATTTGGATGAGGATCTTAACCTGGATAAACTCGCCGCCATCGGCGCCATGTCCAGGTTCCATTTTCACCGGGTGTTTCAGGCCGCCACAGGTGCGCCCCTGAGCCGCTATGTGTTGCTGCTCAGGCTCAAACGCGCCTCCTTCCGGTTGGCCTTCGAGCCCAAGCGCAAGATCCTCGACATAGGCCTTGAGGCGGGGTTTGACAGTGCCGAGGCCTTCAGCCGCGCCTTCAAGCGGGTGCTGGGTCAAAGTCCTTCCGCGTTTCGTCGCAGTCCCGGGTGGCCAGATTGGCACTTGGTGATGAATCAAATGAATCCGGCCAAAGGAGAGACGAAAGTGGATATTAAAATTGTGGACCTGCCGACGCAGCAAATTGCCTATCTGGAACATTGCGGCGACCCAAGCAGGGTAATGGAAACCGCCGGCCGTTTTATCGAATGGCGCAAGACCAGCGGTCTGTCACCTGTGGATAAGGCCAATACTTATGGCATACCCAATGGCGACCCCAAGACCATGGCGGCAGAGGCCTTTCGCTTTCGCATCTGTGGCACGGTTGGCGAAGCCATACCGGCCAACGACTTCGGGGTGCAGAATGGCAGCATTCCGGCCGGCCGCTACGCCGTGGTGCGCCATTTGGGCAGCCACGACGCCCTGGAGGACAGCATTTATGCCTTCTTCCGCGACTGGCTGCCCCAAAGCGGTGAAGCGCTGCGGGAAGAGCCGCTGTTCTTCCACTACCTGAACTTTGTCCACCAGGTGGACGAGTGCGATCTGCAGACCGATATCTACTTGCCGTTAATGTGAGCTCACTGCGTTGGTGGCGCTTCATAATGCGCCGCTATATTCTTATGCCGATAAGTGACTAGAGCCGGGCTTCCCGGGACCCGCTTGGGTCCAGACTTTGGCTAAGCTTGTACTCTGCGGTGAGCTATTTCGTTATAAGCACATAACGACCGGCTCGCTTGTTAAACCAGAGGACATGATCATGGCACATTCAACTCAGGTCTATGACGCCATAGTGGCGGCTGACCAGGCCTTTATGGCTGCCTTCCATCAGGGTAATGCGGCGGCGGTTGCCGACCTTTACTCCCGTGACGGCCAGTTCTTGCAACCCAATGGCGGCTTTGTCAAAGGTCGCCAGGCCATACGCGATACCTTCCAGGCCATCATGGACATGGGGGCGAAGGAAATTCGCCTGGCGGCATTGGAAGTGGAAGACTACGGCGACACCGCCGCGGAAATAGGCACCTATGTGCTGGAAGGGGACGGTGGCCAGGTGCTCGATCAGGGGAAATTCATGGTGCTCTGGCACAGGGAAAACGGCCAGTGGCGCCTGTACCGCGATATGATCAACTCCAGCATGCCGGCCCACTGAGGGCCCGCAGAGGTTTATAGGTTTTCAACCCTGAGCGGCTGGTCGCCGGCGCAGCACTCGGCATACAAAAAGCCCAGCAACGCATTGACCGCATCGAAATTCAGGGTGCAATACAAGGTGCGGCCGTCCCGCTGTTGCTGCATCAGCCCGACCTTGCTCATTCTACTCAGGTGATGGGACAGGGTCGAACCCGGGATATCCAGCTTGGCCTGGATATCCCCCACTCTCATGCCCCCATGGCCGGCCCTGACCAACAGGCGAAAGATACTCAGGCGGGTGCTGTGCCCCAGTTCGGCCAATTGATCGGCCGCCAGTGTTAATTCCATGCTCAATCCTTATCGACTGTCCTGGGCCTATTCTAGCCGTCGTCGGCAACGGAAAACAAAAATATTTCGATCATTGTCGAAATTTCTTGTATTTCGATAATCGTAGAAATATATTGATTCCATAATCATCGAAATATGTGCCGACCCGCTCGGCATCCACAGCAGTAAAACAGGAGGGGCACCATGTATCCGGCATTCCAGGCGGCGTTAGTGTTTTTTATCTCTACCCTGGCAGAACTATTGTTGTTGTTTGTGGCCATCAGCGCCCTGGTGCAATGGTTGCAACTGCGGTTTCCGGCAACCCGGATCAAGGCCATGTTGGGGGGCGGTGCCGGCTATCTGACCGCGGCGGCACTGGGAGCCATCACGCCTTTTTGCAGCTGTTCGACCCTGCCGCTGCTGGAGGGTATGTTGCGGGCCAGGGCCGACTTTGGCCCTGTGATGACCTTTTTGCTGACCTCGCCGCTGCTTAATCCCGTGCTGCTGGTGTTGCTGATTGGCACCCTGGGGCTCAAACTGGCGCTGTTTTATGCCCTGGGGGTACTGCTGCTGGCGCTGCTGGCGGGCTGGTTGTTGCAACACCTGGGATTTGGTCGTTATGTCACCCTGACGCCGGGCACAGTGGAAGAAGCGGCCACCGCGGTTGCAACACAAGGCATTAAAGCCGGGGTGCTGCTGCGCGGTGCCGTGAAGCAGACCCGGGAAGTATTGCCGCACCTGATTGCCGGGGTGGCGGTCGGCGCCCTGATCCACGGTTATGTGCCGGCGGACTTCTTCAGTCGTTTGGCACTCGGCGAACCCTGGTGGCTTATTCCGGCCTCGGCGCTGCTGGGGATCCCCTTGTATGTGCGCGCCAGCTCCATGTTGCCCCTGGCGGCCAGTCTGGTGAGCAAGGGTGTCAGCTATGGCAGTGTGATGGCCCTGACCATAGGCGGAGCCGGTGCCAGTCTGCCGGAACTGATCATCCTCAGCCGCCTGTTCCGCTGGCCGCTGCTGCTGGCCTTTATCACAGTGGTCTTCACCACGGCCTGTGTTACCGGCCTTACGGTCAATCTGCTGATGTAGCCTTGAGCTGGCATAACCCTGAGCAGGTGTTGTCCTGACCGAGTCGACGTTGCCCCGAAGGAGGGAAGGAGAAACAGATGCATGCCACCACATTGGTCAAGCCGACCTTGTCGGCAGCCACAGAACCCGATTGGTCGGCGCTGCTGACCCGCTCATCCCTTGGCCTCAGGGCCGCCGATGGCCGCTTTATGCCGCTGCCCGTGTCCCTGACCCCTTATCAATTGACCCCGGCGCAGTGGCTGGCGGCGAAACAAGGGGCGAGCCTGCTGGGCAGGATGCTGGCCGCCATTGCCGCCGAGCCCCACTGGCTGCTGACCGGGCTGGCCCCCATACTTGACGGGGATTCTCTGCCGGCGCGCTTGGGGCGTTTGCTGCAGCAGTCCGGCCCGGCCCGGGCCCAAGGGCTGGCCCTGATGCGTCACGACCTGATGTTGGATAGCCAGGGCCAGTGGCGCTGGGTCGAGTCGAATCCCATCGCCGCCGGTATGGGGCCACTCAATGACCTTTGGCTTGAGCTGCTCCGCCCCCACAGGCCGGAACTGACCTTTGCCGACAATCAGGCGTTGGCACGGCAGGCGGATTTTATGCTGCAGGCCGCGAAAAGTTGGGCACTGGCTCGGGGACGCAGCCGGGCCAACATAGGTTTTGTGGTCGAGCCCAGGGAAGACAATATCTTTGATCAGCAGCTGCTGGCCGATGCCATGGCGCGGCAGGGCGCCAGGGTGCAACGCCTGACCCTGGCCGACCTTGCAGCTTGCCTCAGCAGTGGCAGCAATGACGGGCCGCTGTTGGATTTGCAGGGCGAGGCGTTGGATCTGCTCTATTGGCGTACCGGCTACAACGCCGCCGATTATCAGAACGAGGCGCAGTGGCGGCTGCGATCCGAGCTGGAGCGGCTGGATATTCTGCTCTGTCCCGACATGGCGCTGCAGTTGGCCGGCAGCAAGTATCTGCAGCTGCAGCTGAGCCAGCTTTTTGCTTCCCCCGAGTCCCGCCTGGCATTTGGCCGCCGCTTTGGCTTCACGGCCACCGAGCTCGCCGAACTCGGCGCCCTGATGTCACCGGCCATGGCGGTCGCACAGTTACATCCTGAGCAACTGCAAAGCCTGATTGAACAGGGCTGGTGGTACAAGCGTCAGGACGAGGGCGGCGGCAATGTGGCCAGGGGCGAGCAGGCGCTGGCCTGGGCCCGTGAAGACAAGGCCGACAGTGGCGCCCAGTTAATGGCACCCATAGCCGCCCAATCCAGATCGGAACCCCTCGCCAAGTTGGTCCGGGGGGAAATGTTGCAGGCCCGGGGTCATATCTCGGAACTGGGGATCTTCACCCTGGGTGAGCGCGCCGACTATGGCGGCTACCTGCTGCGGACCAAGGCCGACACCAGTCTGGAGGGTGGGGTGCATAAGGGCTTTGGGGTGCTGGACACCCTGGTGCTGGCGCCTTAAGAGGATTGGTAAAGTACTCAGACTTTGGTTAGGTTTCGCTTGATTGAGACGGTACCTGGCGCTGTTGCCAGCGCAACGAGAGTGTCACTTGGAAGGAGTATCGGGATCTGGTAGCCTGCATCTCACGTGGCACTGCTTTCATTTTAGGCTTGCCATGTAAAACAAGGATAAATTATGCCAAGGAATAGCCTGTGAGATTATCTTCTTCCGCCCTGTTAGCCGTTGTTTTGGGTTGCTTTTGTCAGCCAGTGTTCGCCTATGAGCAGCCGCCCGAAAAATATGCTCAATTTTTTCGTGAATTTAAGCCGGGATTTGAAAAAAGCAAGCCAGAGTTTGGAGACCGATTGTTTGCCGCTATCAAACAGAGCACCAGCGAACAAGAAGTTGTCAGTGAAATGCAATTATATACAGGGATGAACGATGAAGAAGTCACTGCTTTAATCGATTATTTCTTGAAACAATACTCATTGTTGAAAATGAAACTTAAGGATAGAAATCAAGAAGCACTGACGGATTTATCCAAGGGCATAAGTCAAACTATTTTAAACAAAAGCTACTCATCAAAGTTCGCGTCTGAAATATTTAAGTCTTGGCGTAAGTTTGAACAGTGCCCCAAGCAGGACCTGATTGATGCAATAGCATCCAAGGATTATGCCTATCAACTCTTCATAACCAGTGAAGAGATTAAGTGGTGCCCGGAGGTAGCGGAAACCATGCTGCACACTTTCGGTGCCACACCAGATTTGTGGTATCGGATAATGGATACGGCTCCTTTAGACCGAGCGCAAACACTCTTACTGAAAAGACAATTGTTTGCAGAGAGAGAGTGGTTTGGTGATGAAAAAACCAGTCTGTATCTGGCTGCATTGTATTTGGATGAGTTATACGAACAAGCTTATTTGGCAGAGTTTACCCGGGTGTTGAATGGTCTGGAACCTTGGCAGCGGTTGACTCTTATCAAAGGAGCTTTAATACGCTGCCCAATGAAATATTGTGGGTCTAACCCTTATGGCTGGAATAATTATCACCAATTTGATGTCGCTATCATGGTTAAGCAGCTATTGGAAACGGAACAGGCTCCAAAAGCCAAGACAATTACCCGTACTTATGATCCGCATCAGATGGAATATTTACATAAGGAAGAAAAACAAGAAGAGATAGAGCAATTCGATTTTGGTGACGTTAAATTCGAGCAAATCATTCAAGGGCAAAGATCACTTATCATAGGTAGCAAAGACAAAACCCACCGGGAAAACGTGATATATGATTTATTATCTCGTTATCTTTCCACTAATAGCGACGATTTCTACGATTACTTTTTTGGTGGTTCCGATAAGCGTGGGGCCATGCATGGCATGTTCGTTTTTGGGCCAGTGGTTGCATTATTCGGGGCCAAACTTGCCAAACGGGAAGGTTATCCTGTAATTGCAGATGATTTGCTTGGGGGGGCTGAGAAAGCATTGTTTGAAATCAATGACTACCGGTCAGATATTAGCAAGCCTTGGAAGGCAATACTGGATCCTTACTTGGCTGATGCCAGCTTTGAAAACGGCATTAAGGCAGAGCGCGCAGCCTGGTTCGCAAAAATAAAAGCCGATTTGAGTAGTGGTTCGACTGAAGATGGTTCCTGGTTGGTTAAGCTGAAGACCAAGTTGGGATTGGAAACTCTTGATTCAGAAGCAATAAATCCATTCCTTAGTCCCCGCAAGGTTGCCTTTGTTGAGAAACCCTTGCCAGATGCGAGTGGCAATATGGAACAGCCGAATAGCAAGGTCTTCTCGCATTTGGAGCTGCCAATTTCTCCTTGGTCGGTGGTACGTGCTGCAGAATCTGCCGATGGCCTTTATGTCCTATACAGAAACCACGATGTGGACCCGGTCGGGGAGCTGCCCGGTGGTGGTTACTGGCTGATCTTCTCAACCGATAAGGGACAAACCTGGTCGTCACCCTTATACCTGGGGTTGCAAGAACACCAACCCTACGAAATAGTGCGTGATTCTGGCCTGCCGATCCGTGACGGAGAGTTTTTTAATCTTGAAGTAAGAAGGGCGCCACTGGACCCAGACAGTATCAGCTTTCCTCCAGTAGGCCTAAGGGTGCAGTCCGATCCGAGCAAGCTGTATTTGCAGTTCCGTTGGCAGGATCTGGTTCAGGATTCAGATGATGATGGCCTCAATGATCTGCTGGAAGAAAAGCTGGGGCTAAACCCTATGGTGGCTGACACTGATGGCGATGGCTTGAGTGACCGTCTGGATCCCTTGCCCGGAGTCAAATATGAACCCGAGACTGATGACGTGACGGCCGTGATGCAAATGGCCTTTGAGCAAATTGTGAATTATGAGAAAGATGCCTTGCCAGTCAATCCTGGTAGCACTTTTCCTATTTCCCTGCCTACAGATGCGGTGGAGCAAGGGCGTTTTTATACCCTGTTTGTGACAGGTGACCGCAAAAATTACGCCTCATTGCAGCTACCCATGAGGGTCATAGTCATGTCTACGGTTGAAGTGAAGGCCGCCGGCGACAAGTGGGGCATTTTCTATCCATTGGAGATCAAGTTCTATATCAACAAAGCGAAAACCAAGGCTTATATTGACTGGTCGGCGCGATGGCAGGGGGGCAGTATCAGATTCGAGAAATCCGGTTCTGAGTGGAAATCCCAAAAAGAGTCTTCCTGGATTACCTGAACCTTTGCTGCGGAACTTAATATGTCATTCTTATCTTGTCGGGGCTGATTGTAGGCACCGACAGGATTTGTTAGCCGCAGCTCACATGACTCGCCTCTCATTTCAAAGTTGCCATGTAAATCAAGGATAAATTATGCCAAGGAATAGCCTGTGAAATTATCTTCTTTAGCCCTGCTAGTCGTTGTTGCTTTGGGTTGCTTTTGTGCACAGGGATTTGCCAAAGGGCAGCCGCCCGAAAAATATACTCAATTTTTGCAAGAGTATAAGCCCAAGCCTCATGTGCGTAATCCAGAGTTTGAAGATTGGTTGTATGCCGCAATCAATGTTTCAATATTAAATGATGACAATATTGAACAAGACATTGTTCAGGAGCTTCAAAACAATACTGGGATGAATCTGGAAGAGGTATCAGTTCTTACAGAACTTCTCCTTAGGCAATATCAGTTTTTAAAAGAAAGATGGAACAAAAGAGATCCGAAAGTATTGGAGATAATTTCTAGGGAAGTAAGTGAATCAATATTAAGTAAAAATTATTCTCCCCAGTTTGTCTCAGAGGTATTGACATATTGGCATAAATTTGAGCAATGTCCAAGGCAGGACTTGATCAATGCTATAGCCTCGAAGGCTGAAGCATATCAGCTATTTATGTCTAGCGAAGATGCCATGCGCTGCGCGGGTGTTGCTGCATCTCTGTTGGGTAAATACGGTCCTACACCAGATGTATTGTTCCGCATCGCCGATGTCGCCACCTTGAATAATAAAACTAAGCTGTTGTTAAAGAAAAAGCTGTTTGAGGAGAGGGAATGGTTTGCCAGTGAAAGCGCAAGTCTTTTCTTGACGGCAATATATCTGAATGAACTATATGCACAAGCCTATATGGACGAGTTTCTGCGAGTGTTGGATAGTCTGGATGCTTGGCAAAGGATGTCATTTACCAGGGGGACTTTGGCGCCGTGCCCTATTCAATATTGTGGTTCCAATCACCATGGGAATGACAGTTACTACCAGTTTGATGATGTGATTATAATGAATCACTTACTAAAAGAGGACCAATTTCCTTCCAGAGAAAAAGTCACCGTTTCTTATAGTAAGCATCAAATGGAATATACGAATAAGCAAAGCCAGACAGAAATGATCGAAAGGTTCCAGTTTGGCAGTCTTGTTTATGATCTGGTTACCCAAGAGCATGGACTGCCAATCCTTAAAAAGAAAAATAAGTCATCAAGAGGGACGATGACAGACGAATTGCTGCGCTACTATCTTGCTGCACATAGCCCTGACGTTTACGACTATTTTTTCGGCGTCCCAGGTAAGCCTGGCACCATATTTACCATGCCTTTTTGGGGGCCGGTCGTTAGCCTGCTGGGTGCTAAACTTGCCAAGCGTGAAGGATATCCGGCGATTGCCGGCTATTTGCTTAATCGTGTAGAGAAAGATTTGTTTTTGACTAACCACTTCGCTGCGAGAACTTTCAGCTCTTGGGATGAGGTATTGATTCCTTATTTGGCGGACGCCAGATTTGAAGGCGAAATTGAAGCAGAGCGCACTGCTTGGTTTGCAAAAATAAAAGCCGAATTAGGTACAAGTCCAGCAGATAGCAGTTTCTGGTTGGCCGAAATAATGGCCAAGCTGGGGTGGGCGGCTGAAGACGAGGGAAGTCCATTCTATCGTCCTCACAGGCTCGCCTTTGTCGAGAAATCCCTGCCGGATGAATATACCAACAAGGCTGAGCCTCATGCCGAGGCATTTCGTAATTTGGAATTGCCGGTACCGCCTTGGTCTGTAGTGCGCGTAGCCGAGTCTAATGATGACATTTATGTCATATACATTAATCACGATGTGGATCCTGTTGGGCAATTCCCCGGCGGTGGATATTGGTTAATATATTCGACCGATAAGGGGCAAACCTGGTCATCCCCCCTATATCTGGGATTACAGGAATTCCAGCCCTACGAGATAGTGCGTGATTCCAGCTTGCCAATACGTGACGGCGCGTATCTAAATCTCGAAGTGAAAAAAGCGTCATTGGAGCCACGTAACGTTAGGTTGCCTCCCCAAGCTTTAAGGGTGTCGTTTGATCCGGGCAAGCTGTATTTGCAATTCCGTTGGCAGGACTTGGTGCAGGATTCGGATGCCGATGGTCTCAACGATCTGTTGGAAGAAAAACTGGGGCTTAATCCGCTAGCGCCCGATACGGACGGCGATGGCATGGGTGGATAAGCAGGACTCCTTGCCCGGAGTCAAATATGAACCCGAGGGTGGTGACGTGGCAAAGCTGATGCAAATGGCCCTGGAGCAGATTGTGGAGCGCGAAAAAGAGGCCTTGCCGGTCAACGGCGAAACGCGTTTGCCTCTGTCACCGCCCCCAGCTGCTGTGGCAGCCGAGCGCTTTCAAACTCTGTTTTTGACCGGGGATAGTAATAACTTTGCCTCGTTAAAGCCGCCCATAAGAGTCATAGTCATGTCTGAAGCCGAGGCCAAGGCCGCCGGCGATAAATGGGGTGATTTTTATCCTTTGGATATCAGACTATTTATCAATAAGGCGAAAACCAAGGCCCATATTTTTTGGTCGAAAGAATGGCAGCTGGAGGAGAGTATCGAATTTGAAAAAAACGGTGCGGATTGGAAGTTCTCTCAAGGTTCCTTTAACTTACCGGTTAAACCTCCATTGCCATGATTGCCACAGTGATTTCCCCAGGCAATTAATCCAAGACATAGGGCGGCAAAAAGCGGATAATTCCGCCAATTTTGCTCGATTTGACCATGGTTTTGGGGTTGCCCTTTGCGGCCCCGCCATGGCGAGCGTCATCGGTGCCCTAGAGGCAGGCGGCCAGCCCCGCAGGAATTCGGAACTATCCAATGGAAATCAAAGTAAATTTTCTCGACAATCTCAGACTTGAAGCCAAGTTTGATGATTTCACCGTCATTGCCGACCAACCCATACGCTACAAGGGCGATGGCTCGGCCCCCGGTCCCTTCGATTACTTCCTGGCCTCGTCGGCCCTGTGTGCCGCCTATTTCGTCAAGGTGTATTGCGTCTCCCGCGATATTCCCACCGAGGGCATCCGCCTGTCCCAGAACAACATAGTGGACCCGGAAAACCGCTATAACCAGATCTTCAAGATCCAGGTGGAACTGCCGGAAACCATTTCCGAAAAGGACCGCGAGGGCATACTGCGCTCCATCGACCGCTGCACAGTGAAGAAGGTGGTGCAGACCGGCCCCGAGTTCCAGATTGAAGTGGTGGAAAACCTCGACCAGGACGCCCAGGCCATGTTGATGCTGACCGCGGACGAGAGCCACCATACCTTTATCCTCGGTAAGGACCTGCCGCTGGAGCAGACCATAGCCAATATGACCGGCATACTGGCGGATCTCGGCATGAAGATAGAGATCTCCTCCTGGCGCAATCTGGTGCCCAATGTCTGGTCGCTGCACATTCGCGATGCCGCTTCGCCCAAGTGCTTCACCAACGGCAAGGGTGCCACCAAGGAGAGCGCCCTGTGCTCGGCCCTGGGGGAGTTTATTGAGCGCCTGAGCTGCAACTTCTTCTACAACGATCAGTATTTCGGCCCGGAAATCGCCAACGCCGAATTCGTCCATTACCCCAATGAAAAGTGGTTCCAGCCCGGCCCCAACGATGAGCTGCCGGACGGCCTGCTCGACGACTATTGCCTGGAGATCTACAACCCGGACGGCGACCTCGCCGGTTCCAACCTGATAGACACCAACTCCGGCAACGTGGCCCGCGGCATCTGCGCCATTCCCTACGTGCGCCAGAGCGACGGCGAGACAGTGTATTTCCCGTCGAACCTGATTGAAAACCTGTTCTTAAGCAACGGCATGAGCGCCGGCAACAACCTCGATGAGGCCAAGGTGCAGTGTCTGTCGGAAATCTTCGAACGCGCCATCAAGCGCCGCATTATCGAAGAGGAAATCGCCCTGCCGGACGTGCCCAAGGACGTGCTGGCCAAGTACCCGGCCATACTGGCGGGCATAGAAGCGCTGGAGGTCCAGGGCTTCCCGCTGGTGATCAAGGACGCCTCCCTCGGCGGCCAGTTCCCTGTGATGTGTGTGACCCTGATGAACCCGCGCACCGGTGGCGTATTCGCCTCCTTCGGTGCCCACCCCAGCCTGGAAGTGGCGCTGGAGCGCAGCCTTACCGAGCTGCTGCAGGGCCGCAGTTTCGAGGGCCTGAACGATGTGCAAAAGCCCACCTTCAACAGCATGGCGGTGCAGGAGCCGGAGAACTTCGTCGAGCACTTTATTGACTCCACCGGGGTGATCTCCTGGCGCTTCTTCAGCGCCAAGCAGGATTATGAATTTGTCGAGTGGGACTTCTCCGGCACCAATGCCGAGGAGAGCGCGCGTCTGTTCGGCATACTCGAAGACTTGGGCAAAGAGGTCTACATCGCCGAGTTTACCGATCTCGGCAATGCCTGCCGCATCCTGGTACCGGACTTCTCCGAGGTCTACCCAGTGTCGGACCTTATCTGGGACAACACCAACAAGGCCCTGGATTACCGCGAAGACATACTCAACCTGCACAGCCTCAGCAGGAAGCAGCTGCGCAGCCTGTCCAGACGCCTCGATGAGAGCCAGCTGGATATCTATACCGACATCATTACTCTGATAGGGATAGAGTTTGACGAGAATACCGTCTGGGGTCAGCTGACCATACTGGAACTGCGCCTGCTGATCTGTCTGGCGCTGGGTGAACTGGAAGAAGCGCTGGAGCTGACCGAGACCTTCCTGCAGTACAACAACAACACGGTCGCCCGTGGCCTGTTCTACCAGTGCGTGCAGGCGGTGCTGGAGATCAGCCTCGACGACGAGCTGGAGCTGGATGACTATCTGGTGAACCTCGGCCGCATGTTCGGCCAAGAAACCCTGGATGCCGTGGTGGGCTCTGTGAAGGGTGAGGTGCGTTTCTATGGCCTTACCCCAACCAATTTGCAGCTCGATGGCCTCGAGAAGCACCAGCGGTTGATTGAGAGCTACAAGAAGCTCCACGCCGCCAGGGCCCGAATAGCGGCTACGGCCGCTAAAGCCTAATCAGCTGTGGAGTCGCCTTCAGAGAGAAGGCTTGACTCTCCAGCGTGATAGCAAATATAAAAGCCAACCCTGTGGGTTGGCTTTTTCATGGCCCATAAGCGGACTTGCTCAGCAGGCTGTTTTACCGCGTGGCGTGCCAAAATATCGCTGGGCTCGACTCAAATACCTCGAAAGATATACTCATAAATAAGTATAAGTCATTGAGCTAACTCACACTTTTACCCATCCAAATCCCGACTGAGCAAAAGCATGTGCCGGATCACAAACCGGCTAAAAGCAAGCCAATAACATGCGCCCCTAAAGGAACTCTGATAATAAGCCCAATCCCGAGGATTTGATGATGAAATTCAGCACCGCTGCCCTTGCCGTATCCGCCGCTCTGCTCGGCCTGTCCAATGTTGCCATTGCCGATCCTGTCAGCAAGGCCCTGGTGGAAGACGCCAAGGTCAATGTTCAGTTTCGCGCCCGCTTTGAACAGGTAGACCAACTCTCCGACACCCAGGATTTAACCTCGCTGCGCAGCCGCCTGACCTATCAGAGCGGTGAGCTGGCCAACTTTTTCGTGCTGGCCGAAGTAGACGATGTACGTGCCACAGATGAGAAGCCCTGGATTACCGACTACGAGTACACTGAAATCAACCAGGCCTTTGTGGGTTACAAAGCCCCCGCGGATACAGTGCTCAAGTATGGTCGCCAGCGGATCCTGCTGGACAACCAGCGTTTTGTGGGCGGCGTGGGTTTCCGCCAGAACGAGCAAACCTATGATGCCTTCTCGGTGGAAACCAAGGGCGTGGAAAACCTGACCGCCTTCTATGCCTACGTTAACAACGTCAATCGTATCTTCAGCGAAGCCTCTGGCAATGCCGATCACAACAACGACACCCACCTGCTGAACCTGAACTACAAGGCAAACGCCTGGGCCAATATCTCAGGTTATGCCTATCTTATCGATAACCAGGACAAGCCTGCCTTCTCCACCGACACCTACGGCGTGCGCCTGAGCGGTAAGGGTGATGTCGGCTCATTGAAGCTGGCCTACACCCTCGAATACGCCAAGCAAAGCGATGGCGCTGACAATCCGGTTTCCTATGATGCCGATTACCAACTGGCAGAAGCCTCACTGGGCTTCAGCGGCATCAACGCCAAGCTGGGTTATGAGGTGCTGGGTTCGGACAAGGGCAACGCCGGTTTTATCACCCCACTCGCCACCCTGCATGCCTTCCAGGGCTGGACCGATAAATTCCTGTTCGGCGGCGCCGGTAACTGGAACAAGGGGATGAATGATCTGTACGGCTCCCTGAGCGGCAACTTCGGCGATCTCAAGTGGTTGGCCGTGTATCACAAGTTCGAGTCCGATGTGGACAATATCGACATGGGTAAGGAATGGGGTGTGAGCCTGGCTTATCCCTTCGCCAAGCATTACAGCGTTGAAGCCAAGTACGCCAGCTTCTCCGGTGCCGATGCCGGCTATGCCTTCAGCAGCGATGCCGATAAGGTATGGCTGACCTTTGAAGCCAAATACTGATAGTTGTTGTCAGCCCCGGGGCTGAGTCAGCCTTCAATAAAAAGCCGCGTTAAGCGGCTTTTTGCTTTGTGCAGTAGCAATTCAGCAACCGGAGCATCATGGCGGCAAGGCGCTGGTATCTAATTGTCCAGCGCCGGGCGGGTCAGTGTGTCCAATCTGTCGCTGATGCGCTTGCTGATAATCTGCTTCAGGCCGTCACTGCCGGGAGAGGCGGCGATGATCTTGGCGTAGTTTTTTGCCACCTTCTTGCTGAGTTCCTCCATCAAGAGCTTTCCAGCCTTTTCCCCCAGGCCTATGGCATTGGCAAAGGTCAGGAAATCATGGCCGGTGTAATAACCGTAGTGCTCATAGGACGAAGTGCTGAAGCCTCGTTCCACCTCGGATTCCAGCAGCCAAATGCTCAGCTCACCGGCATTGTCGTAATGTCGGTAAGGGGCGACGGAGACCATGTCATAAATCGGCGTGTATCCCGAGGCTCGGTTGCTGTCCCTGGCCCGACTGAGCGAAATATTTTTCAAATGCAGGTCGTTGTTACCCACCAGATAGGCCATCAGCACCTGCAGAAAGCCATCCCGCAGCAATTGCACATGGCCGCCACCCAGATGGTAGGCCGTGGTGATCGCCTTTTCATAGGACAGGGCATCACTGCTCTTATTACCGGGGGCGACGTCGAGTGCCGACGCCAGATCTTCAATGAATTCTGTGCGCCTGCCGGTTTCCCGGTCCAGATCAAATCGTGAGGTCACATAGGCCAGTTGTCCACAACTGAAGGGGACCAGGTGATGCTCGGCCACATTGAAACCCACGGCCTTACACAGCTGCATGATCATAAATTCGTTCTCGGCCAACTCCGGGAAGTCGTTGGGGGAGGGTTTGACTATGTAGGGGCCTGTACCCACGGCGTTGGTCAGGGTTTTTGATTTGCCTGTGGCATGGGTTAAAAACATTTTCGGCTGCACACCCGAGATGGAGACACCGCCCAGGGATTCGATGGCCACGTCGTTGAACTCGCTGCGGGGAAAATCAATCCGGTAACCCTTGAGGCTTTTCTTGGGCACGCCGGGCAACTCGATTGCCGGCGCTAGCTCATCCCCCAGATACTCGGTGAGTACGCTGACCGGGCCGATAAGTTCGGCGCCATGGCCCAGCAACAGGCCAAACTTGTCATCCTGATCCAATCTGGCGATTTTTGCCTGATGGCGCTTCACCCAACCCTCGCTCATCAGGTTGGCAAAAAAGGGTGGCAGATGGTTGCGACGGTAGGCTTCGTGGCTGATGGGCAGGTTATAGCCAATTTGCGGCAGACCCGCGGCAATATAGGCGACCCCATAGGTGAACCTGTATTCATAGCCCGCCGGGTTGTTATATTCCACTAACTCGCCGGCAAACCTTCTGTTGCTATAGATATAGCCAATTCGATTGGGTTTCATCGCCTGGCCTCATCGGGTTAATTGGTTGAAATTGTGCTCTTGTCTGCTTTCTTGCCAATGAATAAGTCAAGCCCTATGGTATTGAGCAGCGCTTTGAGGGTGCCAATTTTTACCGCTTCGCACTTGTTCATTATTTTGTAGTAGGTGGCAGGGGCTATGTCAGCAAACAAGGTCAGTTCTTTCACTTTCAGCTGACCCATGTGTTCGGCCACCATCTCCCTGATGGTGAATTGCGTCAATGGCTGAAAGCTGTCACGCTTTTTTGAAAGCAGCAGGGTTTGCAACTCGCTATCGACCGCGGCCATTTGCTCGGCCAGTTGCCGGCGCATGTTGAGCATCTGGTTAAGCTGGGCATCGCCTTCACCGTCTTTTACATCAGACATTCGTCTTTCCTCCACCCAGTTGGCTCAGCGCATATTCGCTCTGGGGCTCTTTGTTTTTGAATCTAGTGCTTTGAATATAGCGCTCCGAATTCGGTTGCGCGCACGATATTTAATGCACTAAAGCATATTTTTAGTCGCATATGCAGATAATTACTACGCGATAGTAGTGTATAGTCCATATTTTGTCTGCGCTAGTGGTGTTTTTAATGCTAAAAGCCATTAACATTACGCTTTAGTGAACTATTTAGCCTGTTGTGCGCAGATTCCCAAGGGAGATACAGGCCAATTTGGTGGTCTGGCGTCCAAGGTTTGATCACCAAGTATTGAGTTCCAAGGTTGGCTGGCAGTGCTACCAAAGGGTTAAGACCGCATATTATTATGCTATAGCATGCTTTTTATGTTTCCTGCGGCAAATAGTTACGCAATCAAAGTATATTTGTGTGAATTCATCTGCTTTGATGATGTACCTTCGCCAAAGACGAAGAAATAGTGTGCTATTGCGAGCTATTTTCGTTGTCACAATAACGAGATTGCTAAGGAATGCCGCTGTACCAGCGGCCAAAGTCGTGGAGCTTCGCTCCACACCTGACCAAGAGGGGATCTACAGCAATCCCCTCTTGGATCTCCCTTGCCGCCCGCGACGAAGCGGACAGCCCCTTGGTCTTATGATGCCAATTCGCTACCGCGCCAGACGCTCATCCCTGATTCGACTGGCGCTGCTTCGGCTCCATGCCTCGCCACGCGATTGACATCAACGCCCTGCGGCCGCTTCGAGCGGAAATGGTGTATTCCTCTGGCTTCTGAGTTGTCGGAAGATCCCGCACGGCCTAACTGGTACACCTTTAAATTAGGCACAGGCGAACCAGTGACCTTCCTCGCCATGGATGGCGAGGCAGAGCTTACAGGGATGTACTTGTAGCGTGTCACTGGGGTGCCTGTGCGTAAGCCCACCGCAGGTGATTAGTAGAAAGTAAGGGCGGAAGATACAACTAGGTTCGTTGGCGACTCGAGGCTAAAAGCCATGATAGCCGCTGTGCCAGCGGCCAAAGTCGTGGGTCTTCGACCAGGGGCGCCGAGCCCACACCCGAGATGTATCTACGCTTTGCTGAGCCTGTTTTGGCCTGAAGTGATGCGGACTATTGCAACGCAATGGTTAAGGCATGTCGCTGTGCCAGCGGCCAAAGTCGTGGAGCTTCGCCCGGGGGCGCCGAGCCCACACCCGAGGTGTATCTGCGCTTTGCTGAGTCTGTTTCGATATGAGACTGTGTGATTACTAATGAGCCGCTGTGCCAGCGGCAGAAAGTCGTGGGTCTTCAACCCACACCCGACCAAGAGGTGATCTACAGCAATCCCCTCTTGGATCTCCCTTGCCGCCCCCCGACGAAGCCGAGCGCTTTGGCCTTTTGGGCTGGAAACGGCCACCGCGACCGACTCGCTCCTGCTCGACGGTCACTACCTCGGCGTCCTGCCTCGGTTGCTGCCGTTTCTTACCGCCCAACAGCCCAAGCGGCTTCGATGGGGAAGGTGTATTCCTTTGGCTTCAGCGTGGCAGGAAGATCCCGCACGGCTTAAGTGGTGCACCTTCAAATTAGGCACAGGCGAACCAGTGACCGTCGAAAACAGGAATGTTTTCGACGAGCGCCCAGGGATACTGATTTGAAATCAAGAGGCAGCGTGTCACTGGGGTGCCTGTGCGTAAGCCCACCGCAGGGGTATAAGCGTGTCGTCAGACAACAAGATGAACAGTTTCATCTTGTTAGCGTTCCCCGAAGGCCTCTGGCCGCCACGCGGAGATGGGTTGCAGCATGGCTGGAAGATACAGCTAAGTTTGTTGGCTACTCGAGGCAGTAAGCCACGACTTTATCCACTGGAAAGCGGCAAGCCCCGTAGGGGCTAAAAATCTGGATTCGCCAAGCGCAGCTTGGCGACAAAGGCCACATTAGTTGTCAGCCGTACACATACCTGTGGGGGAAGTCACGTAGGGGGCGAGGATGGGCATCATGCCCTTCATCACTTGCAGCGGCAGGGCCGAGGTGAAGCTGAAATCATCGGATTGACTGCCGGGGACGAAGGCGGTTAAGGTGCCGAAATAGTTGTCGCCGAGGTAGAACACAAAGGTGGCGGTGCGGTTCATCGCCAGGGTGGCGACTTTGCGGCCGTGCTGCATCTGGGTCACTATGCGGTTGTCACCTGTGCCTGTCTTGCCGCCTATGGCCAGCTTGGTGCCTTTGTCATCAACAAAAATTCCCTTCAGGCGCCGCGCTGTGCCATTTTCCACCACATTGGCCAGGGCGGCCTTGAGTGCACGTGCCACTTCCGGGCGCATTACCTGTTCCCCTTGAGGCGGCTGGTTCTGCAACTGGACCTCGTAGGGGGTATCGATGGCGAAATGCAGCTGATTGATTCGCACAGTGGGCAGCCTGAAACCGTCGTTCTGGATGATCCCCATCAGCTCGGCCAGGGCCGCGGGCCTGTCGCCTGAGCTGCCAAGGGCCGAACCCAGGGAGGGCACCATGGAGGCGAAGGGATAGCCCCATTTCACCCAACGTTGGTGAATGTCGAGGAAGGCCTCGACCTCCAGCATCACCCGCACCCGCACATCGCGGGCGTTCTTGTGACGGGTTTTAAACAGCCAGCGGTACACTTCCTGACGCTGGGCCTTGCTGGCTTCCTTGACCTGTTCCAAATCGGCATCGGGATGTTGCAGCAGATAATCGAGCACCCAGAGTTCCAGCGGGTGCACCCGCGCTATATAGCCTTGATCGGGCAGGTTATATTTATCCGGACCGTATTTGTTAAAAAGCTCCGTCAGGCGGCGCTCGCTGTAACTGGTTTGCGGTAAGCGCTGCTGCATAAATGCCCCGAAGGCCTTCGGGGACTCATAGGGCTGCAGGTAACGGTAGGCGGCGGTGAGCTGTTGCTCCGCCTGGGGCACGCCATCAAAGAAGGTGTCAAGGCGCTCATCCGGCGCCAGCTTTTTGTATTTGCGATAGAACTTGGTCACAAAGGTATTGCCTTCGCGGTCGGCAAAGACCCGCAGGTATTCGTCCCGCTTGGGATCTTTATCGTTACGCAGCAGTTGGGCCATGTTGCCCTCGTTTCTCATACTGCTGCTGTAATTGACTATGTCCCGCATCAGGCGCACAAAGGGCAGGTTAATGGAATCCTGCAGCGCTTGGTACAGGCTCGGGGTTTGCAGGTCCTCGGCCTTCTTAAAGTTACTGAAGAGGTGCAGCCCGCCACCGGTAAAGAATTGCTCCCGGGGTGAGGCGGAGTATTGCCGCTGCAGGGCGGCGTCCAGCATGCGTTCGAGATTCCGCTCGGGGTGCGCAATCAAATAATCTATGGCCCAGCGGGTCAGTTGATCTTTGGGCTCTATGGTGACCCCTTCCAACTCAATGATGTGCCAGTCGGCATACTTGGCGTGGATCTCGGCGATGATGTCCAGATAGGTGGCCAACACCCGCAGTTTGGCGGTGGAGCCCAGTTCCAGCTTACTGCCCTCGTTGATATCGAAAGGTTGCACTGTGCTGTCGGTTTGCACTCGTACCTGATTTGCGCCCGGGGTGCGCTCGTAGAGGGTGAAACTGTAGAGCACGTTTGCAAGCTGGCTGGGTTGCAACAAACGTTCACCCAGCAGGCCCATGCGCTCGGCACTGGCGACCTGGCTCAGGCTGCGCAGATAGCGACTGACGCTTTGTTGCAGCTCGCTGTGCAGGCTGCTGTTGACCCTGAGGTCGAGGCGATCCAACTCGTACAATTCGGCATCGAGCAGCCCGGCGGTGCGGATCCTGACGGTATTGATGCCCTTGTCGGCATCGCTCGTGCGCTGCGGTTTGCTCCGGGCAAAGTGCAGCCTTTGCCCCATGGCGGCATCTCTGAGGTCCGGGTCTATCAGGCCGTTGCGGGCGAGCAGTCTCAGGTGGCTGTCGACCAGACTTTCAAGATCATCATGGCCTTGCAGCAAATAATAGGACGGGCGGCGCTGGGCTATCATCAGGGCCAGCACCTGACGGAATACCTGACCGCGTTCAGTGCCATTGGCCTGGCTATGGGGCGAGGCCAACAAGCGGTTGGCGGCATCGAAGTCGGTGCCAAACCAGGCCCACAGGCCATCGCCTATGCCGTGCACCTCACCATGGTTGGGGGCAGAGGCCAAGGGCACGGTATTCAAATAGTCCTGCACTATGCGCTTGCGGGCGGGGCCGGTGTTTTCCCCCTGTTGGTAGACCCGCACACTGGCGGAGCCTATCTGCAGCAGTTTGTCCTTGATGCTTGAGGTCAGCCCCTGGGGGGAGTGACGAAATTTCTCGATCTGGGTTGCCAGGGTGCTGCCTCCGGAGGTGGGCACATCCAGCCCCAGCATTTCCGCTATCTGACTCAGGCCGGCCACCACAAAGCGTGGCCAGTCCATGACAGGGTTTAGCTTCTCTTCTTCGGTCCACATATCCCGGTTTTCGATAAACAACAGGGTGTTGACTATCTCGTCGGGGATCTTGTCGCCATTGCCATAGACGCGTTTGGGGTAGCGGAACTCATACAAATCCGTATTGCGGCAGTCCAGCAGGGTCAGGCCCGATTGCGCCTTCTCCCGGTAAGGCGGGAAGAATCCCCACTGGGCATACTGTTGCAGGGCCGGCGAAAAGGCCACCTGGCGGGTTACCTGGAAGTGACGCTGCAGCAGCCTGTCGATATAGGAGGGCAACTTGCTGTAGCCGTGGCGCTCATCAAAGGGACCGTAACCGGGATAGCTGACCGCCTCAGTGGGCTCGGGCCTCAGCTCATAGGTCAGCTCATTGGCATAGCGGCTGATGAACTTGGCCTGGTAATAGGAGGTCTTGATTTCCTGGCCAATGAGCACTGCCAGACACAACAGGAATGTTAAGAACAGCCACCAGACGCGGCCCCGGGATCTGGCCTTGAGCTCCGATAATGGCGGACGGGGTCTGTGATTGTCGTACCTCATCTCTGGCAAAGGATTATGCAAAACAGCTCCCAAAAACAACTCAGTATAGACCCGGGTATCGATCTCGACAGCGGCGCCGGCTTGCCAGGTGCTCGTTGCGGCTTTCCTTGTACTTATTGCCTCGTACGGAGGATGCCGTGAGATCAAGCGCTATTTTAATGGGTTAATCCGACGCCAAATAGAGGGGCCGATAAAAATACTCATTGCTGATCAAAGTGTGAGCAAGGGGATGAGCTTGGGAATTGAATGGCTGGAAAAAATCGCAGCGTGGCATACTTATCGGCAGTCGATAGAGTGCCAACCGGAATGTCGACTTGCTGCACATTGGTTGGTAAACATTTAAAAAACAAAAGGGTGCCAATAAGGCACCCTCAAATCGGTAAGGTCCATGCCTATTGATGGATAACTTTGCCTGCCTTGACCACATCTACCAAGGGGTTCACCCCATAGGAATAGGCCAACTCTGCCGGGGTGGTGATATTCCACAGGCAGAAGTCCGCTTGCATACCTTCACGGATAATCCCCACGCTGTGCTCGCGGCCCAGGGCCTTGGCGGCATTGCAGGTGACACCCTTGAGTGCCTCTTCCGGCGTCAGGCGGAACAGGGTGCAGCCCATGTTCAGCATCAGCAGGGTGGAGCACAGGGGTGAGGAGCCCGGGTTGAAGTCGCTGGCCAGCACCATGGGCACACCGTATTGGCGCAGCAGATCGATTGGGGGCAACTTGGTTTCCCGCAGGAAGTAGAAGGCGCCGGGTAAGAGCACGGCGCAGGTGCCGCTTTGGGCTATGGCCTTGACCCCGGCTTCGTCCAGGTACTCTATATGGTCCACCGACTTGGCACCGAGGCGTGCCGCCAGCTCTGAGCCACCCAGGTTGCTGAGCTGCTCGGCGTGCAGCTTGATATCCATGCCGAGCGTTTGGGCGGCGGTCAGCACCCGCTCGGTCTGCTCAAGGTTAAAGGCGATGTTCTCGCAGAACACGTCGGCGGCATCGGCCAGCTGTTCTGCGGCTACCGCCGGCAGCATCTCGTTGACCACCAGATCCACATAGGCATCGGCAGCGCAGTCACCCAGGGCCTTGAATTCCGGCGGTATGGCATGGGCGCCGAGGAAAGTGGTGGCCACGTCCACATGGTGGTGGGCGCCAAGTTCGCGGGCGACCCGCAGCAGCTTGAGTTCGGTTTCCAGATCCAGGCCATAGCCGGACTTGATTTCGACCGTGGTGACCCCCTCCTTGGCGAGGGCGTTTAGGCGATGGCGGGCGAGGTCGAACAGTTCGGCCTCGTCGGCCTCGCGGCAGGCCTTGACCGTGCTGACTATGCCGCCACCGGCGCGGGCGATTTCTTCATAACTGGCGCCCTGGAGTCGCAGTTCAAATTCGTTGGCCCTGTTGCCGGCAAACACCAGATGGGTGTGGGCGTCTATGAGACCCGGAGTGATCCAGCCGCCCTTGCCGTGATAGACTGGGGTGGCCAGGGCATCGAAGCTGGGCAGCTCGCTGCGTTTGCCAAGCCAGGTGATTTTGCCGTCCTTCACTGCCAGGGCTCCATCCGTGATGGCACCGTAAGCTTCTGATATGGAAGCATCCATGGTGGCGATATTGATATCAATCCAAACCTGATCCCAAGACATGATGACTCCTGTGTAGTGACGGGCGGCGGTTAATTTTAGGGGCTTGCTTGTCGTTACTTGTATATACAAGCTAGGATTATAGCCGACATTTCAGATCAGGATAAAGGGACCGGACCCGGCAAAATGCACCGGCCCGTCGGTAAGTGCTATGGCCACAGCCAAGTTCGCGGAAATCAAACAATACATTATCGCCCGCATCGAGTCCGGTGAATGGGAAGAGCACGCCCGGGTGCCCTCGGAGAACCAGTTGGCGGAGCAGTTTGGCTGCAGCCGCATGACCGCCCGTCGCGCCCTGACCGAGCTGGTGGACGCGGGTGTGCTGGAGCGTTCCCAGGGGCTGGGTACCTTCGTCGCGTCACTGAAATCCCAGTCACCCATGCTCTCCATCCGTAATATCGCCGATGAAATCAAGGATAGGGGCCACGGCTACAGCGTGAGGGTGCTGGAGCTGAAAGCCACAGAGGCCAGCGCGCCCATCGCTATCGCCCTGGGGCTGGAGACCGGTAGTGCGGTGTTCTACTCTGTGCTGGTGCATTGTGAGCAGGGCCTGCCGCTGCAGTTGGAAGAGCGCTTCGTCAATCCCCGGCTCATCCCAGAGTACCTGGCCCAGGATTTCAGCCATCTCACGCCCCACGAATACCTGTCGCGGGTGGCGCCGCTCACCGAGGCACGCCACACCATAGAGGCCATAGTGCCCAAGGCCCAGGTGCAACGGCGCCTGGAGATCCCCGCCACCGAGCCCTGCCTGCAGATCATCCGCCGCACCTGGTCACGCCAGGGGGTGGTGAGCTTCGCCCGCCTGATACACCCCGGCAGCCGCTTCCGCCTCGGCGGCCATTTGACCTTTAAGTAAGCCATCTTCCCCTGGCGATTCGGCTCGGATAGGGCTGCACGCGCATGCCGGCCCTGAAGCCATTAAGCAGATTAAGTCCGACTTTCGTTTGATAAAAATCCTTTACAACCAAAGCATTAACTTTGTTTCTTTCGGTTGACCCCTAGCTGTGGCTTGCTTAGAGTGGCGGCGCTGTTTAAGTAAACACTCAGGAGCAAGACCTAAATGGATTTTCAGATTTCCCAATTGGGGCGCCCCAGCATATTGGTGGCGTCTTTGGCCCTTATCTTGTCCGGTTGCGGCGGTTCGGACGATGACAAGACAGGGACACAATCGCAAAATGTCGCCCCACAAATCACCTCTGCAGCCCCTCAGCAGGCCACAGAAGATATTGCTTTTGCTTATCAGCTGGGCGTTACCGATCCCGACGATGCCAACAATGGCACGGATCTCAGCTTCAGCCTGACCAATGCCCCCGAGGGCATGAGTATCTCGGCCACGGGTCTTATCAGTTGGACACCCCTTGAAGGGGTATTGAGCTCAGGTGAAGTGACGGTCTCGGTAAAAGACGGTGGTGAAAATGGCGCCGTCGCGGCCAGTCAGACGTTTACCCTGGCGGTGACCCCGGTCAACGACGCGCCCGTGCTGAGCGCCATTGCCAGCCAGCAGCTGGAAGCCGGGCAGAATATCAGTTTCCAACTGCAGGTCACGGACCCCGACGATGCCAACAATGGCACTGATTTGCACTTCAGTCTGGCCAATGCCCCCGAGGGTATGAGCGTCAGTGCTACCGGCCTTATCAGCTTCACCTCTGCAGCGAGCAGCAGTCGTGTCTCCGAGGTGACGGTAATGGTCGCCGATGGCGGTGAAGATGGTGCAGCAGCGGCTGCGGCCACTTTCAGTATCGAGGAGCAGGTCTTCATCAATGTCGATGGCAGCCTGGCCAACTTCTTCAATGGTGAGCCCATTGCCAATGCCTGGGTGCGTTTACTTGATGGCAGTCAACAGGTCGTTGAGACCCAGTCGGATACCTCGGGCAATTTCGCCATGCGTTTGCAGGACACGGCCCTGATGAGCCGCATGACCCTGGTTGCCGACGGCGAGGGTTTTGCCGAGGCGGCCTTGTCGCTGACGTCCCAGGAGCTGATCAATAACCAACAATTGCTGCTGCAGCCCGTGCATGCCACGGTGAGCTTCGATGCATCCCAGGCTTCGGAGTTGCAGGTGGAGGGTCAGACCCTGGTATCCCTGCCGGCGGCAGCCCTGGTGGATGCACAGCAAAACCCGGTGACCACAGAGGTGTCAGCGGAGCTGACCATTATCAACCCGGCGCTCAATATCAACCTGATGCCGGGGGATATGGAAACCCGTGGTGAAGATGGCGTTGTCCGCCCCATTGAGTCCTTTGGCGCCATTACCGTGACCTTTACCGACAGTAACGGTCAACCGCTGCAAATGGCCGCAGGCAAGAAGGCAGAAATCAATATTCCGGCCGTCAGCGCCGATGGTGGCGAGTTACCGGAAACCATTCCCCTTTACTATTTTGATGCCGTATCCGGCCTGTGGGTTGAAGAGGGCAGCGCTGCATTAACCCTGGATGCAGGCGGCCAGCCTGTGTACCGCGGTGAGGTCAGTCATTTCACCACCTGGAATGCCGACAGGGTGTATGACACTGTCAATATTCTGGGTTGCCTGCAGGATGAACAGGGTAATGCCATTGCCGATGCCCAGGTGATGTCCGTGGGGCGCAGTTATCTCGGTCGTGCTTCCACCTTCTCAAACGAAGATGGCACCTTCGAGTTGCCCGCCATGATGGGTGCGGAAGTGATGGTATCGGCCAACTCCGGCCTGCAGAGCCGGACCCTGGTGGTGGAAACCAGCAACGTAAATCTGGAAATGCTCCAGTGTCTGGTGTTGTCCGAGGCGACCAGCAAGATCACCCTTACCTGGGGCGAGGCGCCTTATGATCTGGACTCGCACCTGATGCTGCCCGATGGCAATGGTGGTACTGCCCATGTGTTTTATGCTCAGTCCGAGGTTTTGGTGGGCGACAGCCTGATCTTCCTTGATGTGGATGACACCTCCAGTTATGGCCCGGAAGTGATCACCTTGCCCACTCTGCCGACGTCCGGCCGCTACGGTTACTATGTGCATAATTTCAGTTTTGAAGTGCCCATGGTGCCGGCCCAAACCCGGGTGGAATTGATCCTCAACAATCAGCGTTGGTTGTTTACACCGGAAACCGAGGGAGCATTGGAGTGGTGGCATGTGTTTGATCTAAAGGTCAACGAAGAGGGCGTCGCCACAGTGGAGCCAGCGGATCAGTGGTTGGATGCCCCCGACTACTGGCTACCCGAGGCTGTTGCCACACCGCAGCGGGTGGTGCCGCTTAAAGCGCTGGATGATGTGGTGCGGGGCTTGGTCAGCGCCAAATACTATCAGCGTTAATGAAAAGGGCCTGCGGGCCCTTTTTCTTTTTATGGAAAGGACGACTGCCGGTTCGTTTGCAGCCGCTCTCCGTCACAGAGGAATGAGAGATTTCTTCTGTTCTTCGGTCAGGTTGTCCACTGTGGTGATGGACAAGGCTTCCTGTTTGTCATCGCTGGCTTTGGTATCCATGGCAATACTGACTGTGTCGGGCAGTTTGTACATGGCGCCTGTAGCGGGATCCACGATTAACAAGCCGAGCAGACCGCCAAATAAGAAGTTGCCAAAGTACCAGCCATCCACTGTGCTTCTCAAGGTGAAGGTTTTGGGCTCGTAGCCCTCTTTGGTCAGGGTAATAGTGTAAGACTCGCCTTGGAAGTATCCGGCAGAGGCCTTCAGTATGATGGTGGAGGGTGTGACACCCGTCTGCACATCTATGCCCTTACGATTGGTGATAGTAAACTTTGCACTGTCCGGGGTGCTTGATATGGCTACCGGATATTCTGATTGGCTTACTATGCTCGAACATCCCGTTGTCAGTGCCAATCCCAGGGCGATTAGTGTGGCTTTGCAATACATAGTTGATATCTCTTTGAGTGATAGTTGCTCGTCCTGGCAAATCAAGTAAAACCAAAGCTATACCATCGCCCTAAGTCTTGAGGGAGCAGATGCAATGCCAGACTTTCCACTTACCAGGATTTCAGGTTGATAAATTCAGGGAGGAGGTCACATCTGAGGGCGTTTCATTCGAAGGCGAAGCGATACCCGGGCTACATCATACTGATGAAGGTGAACAACGCGGGGCAAGGGAGACCAATGTAGGTGATGCTCACTGCGCTGCTTTCTTCCATGAACGCTGGGAAAATACCTGAATCATAAACAAAATTCCATATTTTGTTGGAAATTGTAATGAAATGGTTGCAGGGACTGTGAGTTTACTCTAACTCCGGCTTCAGTTGTGACGAAGCAATGAGGGTCTTAATGACATGTAAGACAGACGGCTTGCGGAACACTGAATTCGGGCTCTTGGCGCAACACTGAGCAAGCGTCTGATACTTTGGATTTTTGATAGCTTAGGTTCTGTTGTCTTCGCAGGTAAGCCTTTGCCAAAGTGGGGCTTTATCGCTAGCATAGGTGTCTGATTTCTACCCTGACCGGATACTTTGTGCCGAAACTGCCAAGACTGCCGCTGGCCCTGATAGTGCCTGTAAGTGTACTGCTGATATACCTGTGCCTGGTCACGGGCGAGTTTCTTTATGAGCAGCAGCAACTCAGGGACACGGCGGCGACCGAGCAGACGGCCCAAATCCGCTCGCAGATGTTCCGTTTGCAGCACATAGTGGAAGCGGCGCTGGCGGTCCATGATGAAGAGCGCATCGAGCAGGAAGTCTCCCTGGCCAGCACGGATCTGAACCTGATGGTGCTGGTGCTGCTGGATAACAGCAGTGCCATTCGTTACGCCAACCACATAGTCTGGCAGGGCAGTCGGGCCCGGCTGGTGATCGATGGTTATGAGCCCGCCCGCCATCAGCAGGTGGTTCAGGGCGGCACGCCTTGGGTGGCGGTCAATCCCGAGCGCCTGTCGGTGCAGGCCTATTACCCTATCCGGAATTCCGATCCCGGTCGCTTCGGTGAAGTGGAACTCATTTATCTCGAATACGATCTGTCCGCGGCCTTTAATGGTGCCCTCGACCAGTTGCAACAGCGCTTTTTGCGCATTTGGGGCGTCGGCGCCCTGTTGATTTTGGTATTGCTGGCGCTGTTGCATGTCACCGGTATTCGCCCCCTGCGTTTGTTGGCCAGGGCGGCAGCCAATCCCTCCACCGATGCGTTTGCCCGCCCAATCCCCCTGGCATCCAGCGAAATTTTCCAGTTGCAGGGCTATCTGGGGGAAACCCAGAGCCGTCTTGAGCGCACGGTAAAACAGCTCAGAGACTGCGAGCAGCGTTGGCTGTTCGCGGTGGAAGGGTCCCATAACGGCATCTGGGATTGGCAATTGGGCAGTGATGAACTGTTCCTGTCCGATCGCTGGAAGGACATGCTGGGCTATGGCCCATCGGAGCTCAGCAGCGAATACCAAAGCTGGGAGTCGCGGATCCATCCCGAAGACAAGGACAAGGTTTTGCAGGCCCTCTATGGCTACCTCAATGGTGAGTCCGAGGTGTATGAAAGTGTGCACCGTATGCGCCATAAACAGGGCCATTATATTTGGGTGCTCGACCGCGGCATGCTGGTGGAATGGGATGAGCAGGGCAAACCGGCACGCCTTATCGGTACCCACAGGGACATCTCGGACGAGGTGCGTAACCAGCAGGCCATAGCCCATCAGGCCAGTCACGATCCTTTGACCAATCTGGCCAACCGTCGCGCCGTGATGGACGCCTTGTATGACTTCCAGCAGGGCAGTGGTCGCAAGGCGGTCACCCGTAAACGCCTTGGCGCCCTGATGCTGATTGATTTGGATAACTTCAAGATAATCAACGATGCCCTGGGGCATCATCACGGTGACCGACTGCTTATCCAGGTGGCGGCCAGGCTGTCCGGGGCCTTCTCGGGCAATGCGCTGGTGGCGCGCCTGGGAGGGGATGAGTTCGCCGTGGTGGCCCTGGATGTGGCCGAGACGCCGGAAGCGGCCGCCAAGCGCGCCCTCAATCTGGCGGGGCAAATACGGCAGCTGATCGCCCGCAGTTTCAACCTGGCCGAGCAACAGCTGAATGTCTCTGCCAGTGTCGGTGTATGTCTGTTCGACAACCAGCAGCCCCAGGAACCGGCACAATTGCTGCGTCAGGCAGATATGGCCATGTACGAGGCCAAGGAAAGCGGTCGTGACGGTTGTGCCCTCTACAGCCCGGAACTGGATGACAAGGCCTCCCGCAACCTGTGGATGCAGAACGAGCTGCGCCATGCCATCTCCCGTGCCGAGCTGTTCCTGGTGTTTCAGCCCATAGTCGATGCCCGTGGTGAACTGGTGTGTGCCGAGGTACTGCTGCGCTGGCAACATCCGGAGAAGGGCTTGATTTCGCCGGCGGAATTTATCCCCGTGGCCGAAGGCAGCGGCCTGATCGTGGAGATAGGCCAGTGGGTGTTGCTGGAGGTTTGCCGGGTCATTAAGCGCCTGGAGGCTCAGGGCTGTGAGGTGCCGCCGATGGCGGTCAATATCAGTGCCCGACACTTCAACCAGCAGGAATTCGCCGAGCGCCTGATTGCCCTGCTCAAGGGGCAGCAGGTGATGCCGCAGCAACTGGAGCTGGAGCTGACCGAATACGCGCTGCTGACCAACCTGAAGCTTATCAGCGAGCGGATGCAGATTCTGAGGCAGGCGGGTATTTCCATCGCCATCGACGATTTCGGCACCGGTTACAGCTCCCTGAGTTATCTGCAGAGTTTGCCGCTGTCACGGCTTAAGCTGGATGCGGCCTTTGTCAGCCGCATCGGCAGCAGCGACGCCGCCGACGCCATAGTGAGGGCCATCATAGACATGGCCCACAGTCTCCGCTTGGCCGTGGTGGCCGAAGGGGTGGAAACCCAATTGCAGCGGGATTTCCTTGATGAACTGCAGTGCGACTTCTTCCAGGGCTACCTGTTCAGCAAGCCCATAGGGGAAGCCGAATTTGCCGCCCGCCTCGGCGCCGAAACCTTTACCCAGCCTCAGGCCACGGCCTGAGTCAAGCAGGATTCGATAAGGTCATCACGACTTTCAGGTCCTTGGTATCGAGGCCTATTCCCAGTTTCAGGTCACTGCCTGAGCCAAGAAGGATTCGATAAGGTCATCACGACTTTCAGGTCCCTGGTATCGAGGCCTACTCCCAGTTTCAGGCCACTGCCTGAGACAAATGGGGCTCGAAGAAGGCCAGCATGGCGTCCAGGGTCTGTGCCCGGGGCACATCATTTTCCATAAACAGTTCATGCTTGGCGTTGGCGATATTAACCAGCTGACAGCGCCCCCCCACGGCCCGTTTCTGGGCCTCGTTATCCACTATGCTGTCTTCGTCCGCCTGCAGGATCAGTAGCGGTATCTTGCTCTCCCGTGCCGCCAGCACACTGGCATCGCAGGCGTCGAGGGCCTCCAGTAACCAGCGGTTGGTGGGTGAGCCCAGTTGCAGCTGCGGATTGGCCTGGTACAGGGCGCGGTAATCATCATATCTCTCGCGGCAATGGGTCAGGTCATTCTTGGCGAACGGCGTAGCCTCGTAATCGCCGCCACCGAGAATATAGTTGGGCTGGCCCTTGTCACTGCTGTCGAGCTTGTGTGCCAGCCAGCGGATAAACACCTTGCTCATGGGCAGGCGAATACCGTACATGGGGGCCGAAAAAGCCGCTGCCAGGAATTGGCCGCCATGGCGCTCCAAGTACAGACTGCCGATACAGCCTCCCATGGAATGGCCGCTCAGCAGCAGCGGACCCTCGACCCGGGGCAGTACCAGCTTGTCCATAAAGATTTTAAAATCTTCAATATAGTCATCAAAGCGGGCGACATGGCCCTGATGGGGATTGGCGGTTAAGCGGGAGGAAAGGCCCTGGCCCCTATGGTCGAGAGCGTACAGGCTATAACCCTTGGCATGGAGTTCGGCGAACAGCTCCAGGTATTTCACGAACGACTCTACCCGGCCATTGCTGAATACCAGGGTCCCCCGCGGCCGGGGATGGCGCAGTTCCATGGCGCAAATCTCCACTCCGGGGGCAGTGGTCAGGCGCTGCACGTAAATTTGTTCCGCCAGCGGCTTGAACGCCGCCGGCAGTTGCAGGCTTGTGTCTGCCAGAGACTGGGTAAACATCTTGTCGCTCATAACACCATTAGCCCCGATGGGCGGCAATAAAATCATCTATTTGCTGTTCCAGCACCGACATGGGCACTGAGCCGTTTTCCAGCACAGCATCGTGGAAGGTGCGGATGTCGAATTTGTCACCCAGGGCCGTCTCGGCCTTGGCCCGAAGGCGCTTGATGGTCAGCTCACCAATCTTGTAGGACAGGGCCTGACCGGGCCAGGAAATGTAGCGGTCTATCTCTGTGGTTACATTGTGCAGTGACAACGCAGTGTTGCCGGCCATGAAATCTATGGCTTGCTGCCGTGTCCAACCCTTGGCGTGCATGCCGGTATCCACCACCAGACGGGCGGCACGCCACATTTCATAGGTCAGGCGGCCGAAGTTGCTGTAGGGATCTTTGTAGAAGCCGCCTTCCAGACCGAGGAATTCACTGTACAGGCCCCAGCCTTCACCGAAGGCGGAGATATAGCTGTAGCGCCTGAAGTTGGGCAGTTGCTCCAGCTCCTTGTTGATGGAGATCTGCAGATGGTGGCCGGGTACGGCCTCGTGCAGTGTCAGGGCCTCCAGTTCGTACAGGGGGCGCTTGTCGAGGGCATAGGTATTGACCCAGTAGTAGCCGGCCCTGTCGTCCGACTCGCTGCCGGAATAACGTCCTGTGGTGTACTTGGGGGCGATTTCGGCCGGTACGGGTTCAATACCGTAGGGCGCCCGTGGCAGCTTGCCGAAGAAACGCGGCAACATGGCGTCGGCCTTTTTGGCAATATAGGCCGCTTCCTTCAGCAGTTGCTCCGGCGTGGTGACATAGAAGCGCGGATCGGTGCGCAGGAAATGCAGGAAATCGGCGAAACTGCCCTTAAAGCCGGTTTCCTTGATCAGTTGCTCCATCTCGCCACGGATACGCTTCACTTCCTTGAGGCCCAGCTGGTGAACTTCTTCCGAGCTCATGTCCAGGGTGGTGTAGTAGCGCACCCGGTTTTCGTAGAAGGCCTTGCCGTCGGGCAGGTCGTAGGCGGCGATGGATTCGCGGGCGCCGGGAATATACTCCTTTGTCATGAAGTCATAAAAATCACGGTACAGGGGCAGCACCCTGTCCCGCACCAGGGCTTCACCACGGCTGCGCAACTCGGTCTGCTGCTCGGCGCTGAAACTGGCCGGGAACTGGGTGAAGGGAGCGAAATAGCTGCTGTCCTTAACCGGCACGATAAAGGCGCTGATGCTGTCCTCAAACCCCTTGAGCGTAACCTTGGGCGGGGTGATCCCCGCGGCCAAACCTTGCTTCAGCCAATGGGTTTGCTGGGCAAAATAGTCGGGCAGGGCCTCGAGCTTGGCCAGATAATGCTGATAATCCTCAAGCGTCTTGAAATTGCCCTTGCTGATCCCGGCCACATAGGCGTGGAATCCACCCTCGGAGGTAATGGGCAGGTAATGGTCCTTGAAGCGATACATGTCGACATCGTTCTGTAATTGCCCTTGCAATATGTCGGCATTGATCCTGTCGGTCTTCGACAGGCTGCTGCGGTCGAGCTGTTTGATGGCGGCCAGCAGTTGCGCCTGTTGTTTGAATCTGGCCTCCAGCGCCTGTGGCGACATGTCGGTTAGCTTGCCTGCGGCTGTGGCATCGCCCATGGCATAGGCCATTTCGGGGCTGGCGACCAATTGGGCGGCCCAGGCCTGGTCAACAATGCTTTGAAGGTCTGCATTCAGCGCGCCTTTGGTGGCTTCAGGCTTGCTGCTCTGTTCCTGCGCCGGCTTTTGCTGCTTGCGATTGGCATCGTACGCATACTTGTGCGCTTCACCGACTGTGGTATTGACATTGCAACCGGTGACAGCGAATACCAACAGGGCAGGAGTGATAAACTTATACATGCCTTTGTCCTTTAAAATTCTTTTAAGTTAGCAAGGGATTATGCCTCAGTCGGGGGGGAAACGTCAGCCCAAAACCCGGGTATATTGGATGCAGAATCGGAGAATTTGTTGATTTCGCGAACAGATTGAACATTACTCAGAGGGAGGAAGGAAAATGCATGTTAAACTTGGTCGTCGCCCAAGACCAAGAATAACAACGCATTGGCGGGGCCATTTAAACAGGGGTTAACTATGATTGATAATTCGATTCCTTTGGTGGATCTCCACCGGCATCTCGACGGCAATGTGCGGGTGCAGACCATATGGGAGCTGGGCCATCAGCACGGTATTGCCTTGCCTGCGTCTTCCTTGGACACCCTGGCGCCATTCGTGCAGATCCAGGGCAAAGAGTCCAGCCTGGTGGCTTTCTTGAAAAAGCTGGACTGGATGGTAGCCGTGCTGGCCGATCTGGATGCGGTCAAGCGGGTGGCCTATGAAAACGTGGCCGATGCCGCCCTGTCCGGCTTGGACTATGCAGAGCTGAGATTCAGCCCCTATTACATGGCCATGAACCATAAACTGCCCATCGAAGGTGTGGTGGAAGCGGTTATTGATGGCGTGGCCGCCGGCCTGAAAGACTATCCCCAGGTGAAGATTAAGCTTATCGGCATCATGTCACGTTCTTTCGGTCAGGACGCCTGCACCGCCGAATTGGATGGTTTGCTGGCCCATAAAGACAAGCTGGTGGCCATAGATCTGGCCGGTGATGAGCTGGGCTTCCCCGGCGCCCTTTTTAATGACCATTTTGCGCGGGTTCGCAAGGCGGACCTGCAGATCACAGTTCATGCCGGTGAAGCTGCCGGCCCCGAGAGCATGTGGCAGGCGATTCAGGAACTGGGGGCGACCCGCATCGGCCACGGTGTCAATGCCATTCGCGATCCCAAGCTGATGGAATTCCTGGTGGAAAAACGCATCGGCATTGAGTCATGCCCCACCAGTAACCTGCACACTTCAACGGTCAAGTCCTACCTGGACCATCCGCTGCGCCGCTTTATGGAAGCCGGGGTGCTGATAGGTCTCAATACCGACGATCCCGGTGTCAGCGCCATCGATATAGCCCATGAGTACAAGGTTGTAGCCGAAGAGATGGGTTTCAGTGCCGCCGAGTTGGCCCGTCTGCAGCGCAATGGTGTGGAGATGGCTTTCCTGTCCGACAGCGAACGCAAGGCACTGTACGCCGCCAAGGCCTGACACGCCCATTTATAGACACAAAAAAACCGGCCAATTGGCCGGTTTTTTATTGCCGGGGTTTAGATAACCCGGGAGAACTGTTGCTGACGGGCCTTCTCGCGGAAGTAGACGTCGAAGCACATGCAGATATTGCGGATCAACAGCTGCCCTGTATTGGACACAGTGATCTTGCGGTCCGCTATGCTGACCAGCTTGTCGTCGATAAAGGTCTGCAGCAGCTTGAGATCCTGGGCAAAGTAGTCTTCGAATACCAGGTCAAACTTCTGGTCTATGGTGGCCATGTCCAGTTCGAAGTGACAAATGAGCTGCTTGATCACGGCACGGCGAATTTCATCGTCGGCGTTGAGGTTGCAGCCTTTCCACAGGGCGTGACCCTGGGCATCAATCGCCTCGTAATAGGGACGAATGTCCTTCTGATTCTGGGCATAGCAGTCGCCGATCTGGCTGATTGACGATACGCCGAGACCCAACAGGTCGCACTCTTCCTGGGTGGTGTAACCCTGGAAGTTGCGGTGCAGCTTACCGGCCCGTTGCAGCTTGGCCAGCTCATCATCGGGCTTGGCGAAGTGATCCATACCTATGTATTGGTATCCGGCTTCGGTCAGGGTATTGATGGTCTGCTGCAACATGGTCAGCTTTTGCTGGGGGCCCGGCAGATCTTCATCCCTAATCTTGCGCTGGGCAGCGAAGCGGGACGGCAGGTGGGCGTAGTTGAACACCGACAGACGGTCCGGTGACAGGTCGAGAATGCGTTTAATGGTTTCGGCGAAAGTCTCGGGAGTCTGGTGTGGCAGACCGTAGATCAGATCCACGTTGGTGGACTCAAAGCCCATGGCCTTGGCGCGGTTGATCAGGTCGAAAATAAACTGCTCGTCCTGCTCGCGGTTAACCGCTACCTGTACCTGCTTGTTGAAATCCTGTACCCCAACAGAGATACGGTTGAAGCCGGCCTGTTTCAGGGTGTCGAGCATGGACAGCTCAATCTCACGGGGGTCGACCTCAATGGAGAATTCCCCTTCGGCAGCGAAGTTGAAATGCTGCTTCAGCAGATCGGTCAGGCGCAGTATTTGCTCGGGGCTTAAGAAGGTCGGTGTGCCGCCACCCCAGTGCATTTGGGTCACTGTGTAGTGCTTGAACAGCGGTGCCCGGCTGACAATCTCGTTGGCCAAATACTCTATGTATTGGTCGGCCTTGTGGGCGTGACGAGTGATTACCTTATTACAACCGCAGTAATAACAAAGCTTTGCGCAAAATGGAATGTGTAGATAGAGTGATAACTTATCGCTCTTGCTGTTGGATATGGCCCGCTGCAGATCCTGCTCGGTAAAGGCATCGTTAAACTCCAGCGCCGTTGGATAAGAGGTATAACGTGGACCGCTGTAGTTGTATTTCTCGATCATCGACTGATCCCAACTGATTTGGGTTGGTTGTTTCAAGTCGTGCCCTCCAATTAATTTAGCAATAGGCGAATTATGCGGCTTCGATGGTCAAATAACTTTGATCCATGTTGTAAATTCAAAAATAAGATAGAGAACCATAATGAAAAAAGCGCTGCTCCCCTTATCCCTGATATTACTCAGTGTTCAGGCCCAGGCCCTGACCCTGATCCATGCTGGCCAGATCATAGATGGCCGTTCCGATACCCCCATGCACCAGGCGACCCTGGTGCTGGATGCCAATCTGATCCAGGCCATTGAGCCCGGCTATCGGGCCGCGGCCGAAGGCGATACCGTCATCGACTGGCGTGACGGTACCCTGATGCCTGGCTTTATCGACATGCATACCCATCAGACGTTCAGGGGGGGCGAGGGCGCGTATCTTGAACCTTACACTCTGAATCCGGCCGATGTGGCCCTGCGTGGTGTCTTGTACGGCCAGAAGACCATGAATGCCGGTTTTACCACGGTGCGGGATCTGGGGGACATGGGCAATGCCTCGGTGGCGCTGCGCAATGCCATCAACAAGGGCTGGGTACAGGGGCCAAGGATCTACACCGCTGGCACCAGCATAGCGACAACCGGCGGCCATGCCGATAAAACCAATGGCCGCAATCTGGAGCTGGTGGGCGATCCCGGGCCAAAGGAAGGGGTAATCAATGGTGCGGCCGAGGCCTACAAGGCGGTACGCCAGCGCTATAAGGAAGGAGCCGACCTTATCAAGATCACCGCGACCGGAGGGGTGTTGTCTGTGGCCAAGAGTGGTGAGAATCCCCAGTTCACCGATGAAGAACTCAAAGCGATAGTGGCAGCCGCAAGGGATTATGGCTTTAAGGTGGCTGTGCATGCCCATGGTAAGGAAGGTATACGTCGCGCGATTCTCGCCGGGGTCAACACCATAGAGCACGGTACCTATATGGATAAGGACCTGTTCTCTTTAATGAAAAAACACAATGTTGCCTTGGTGCCCACCCTGATGGCCGGTGAATATGTGACCGAAAAGGCCAAGATTGACGGCTTCTTCCCCGAGTTGGTGCGCCCCAAGGCGGCGGAAATTGGTCCCAAGATCCAGACTACCTTCGCGGCGGCGTACAAGGCCGGGGTGCGTATTGCCTTCGGGACCGATGCCGGGGTGTTTGAGCATGGTGGCAATGCCCGGGAATTCAGTTTGATGGTGGCGGCGGGTATGCCGCCGATGAAGGCGATTCAGTCGGCCACCTCGGTGGCGGCCGAGGTCTTGGGTGAACCCAAAATCGGCATTCTGGAACCGGGCCGCTTTGCCGATGTGGTGGGGGTCAGAGGCAACCCCCTGGAAGATATCCAGCTGTTGGAGCGGGTGTCTTTGGTGATCAAGGACGGCAAGGTGGTCAAGATACCCAGGGGCGAACAAGCGGACTGATGAAAAGGGCGCCGAGGCGCCCTTTTTCAATGGTTGCTGACCTTGAAGTCGCTGAGACGCTTGGCCTCATCCAGTATGGCCTGCTCGAACTCGGCTTCGGACTTCATGCGCTCAAAGTCGAGCCGCATCCGCTCCTGCTTCGGCAGGGCCTGGCGCGCGTCCATGATGGGATGATCCTTGATGCGTTCGAAATGGCTGAACAGCGCCGGATAGTCGGGGCTGACCCTGTCGGTGAGCGACAGCACATCAAACAAGCGGGCTATCCGCACTACACCTTCGGAAATTTCGCAGCGATCTTCGGTCATGGCCAGGGCGATATAACGGATATCCCCCAGCACAGATTCGCGGCGGGTATCGGCCTGCTCCTTGCGTGCCTTGGCTTCTTCAACTTGCTGTTGTTGCTGCTTACGCACCTTCAATAACAGCAAAGTGGCATAGCCTGCCAGGCCCAAAATAATGGCGGCCCCCAGAATGGTCAGCGTCGTCAGCATGCCAGTTTCCCCTATCAGTCTTGCTGGTAGTCTTTCAGTAACTCGGCGCCGGATTCGAATTTCTCCAGCAGATCGTCGTCGCTGCTTGGGCGGCTGGCCGGGGCCTCGTCGATGTCCGCGATACCCAGTTTTTCCATCAGCGCTTCAATCTTGCTGAGCTGCTGATCAAGCCAGCTTTGGTCTTCGGCACTGAGATCGCGACCTTCTTCCAGCATATCCAGCAGGTTGTTGAGGCGCGGATCTTCTTCCAGTGCCAACAGTTTTTGCTCGTCACTGAGTTTGGGTTGTTTGACCTTGGCCTGTGGCTTGCTGTCTGTGAGTGCCAGGGCCACCGGCTTTTTACTGCCGTGGCGTGGGTCGCTGCTGGATTTGCGTCCGCTTCCAGAGGGCGAGGCCTGGTTCAGCATGCCTTCGTTGTGACGGCTGCCTGCCTTGTTGCCGGAGTCACGCTTGCGTTTGCTGCTTGCGACTTCTTCGCTCTTTTTCAGTTTGGGTTTGCGTTTGGGGCCGTTTTCGCCGCCCTTGCGCGTCTTTTTGATACGGGTCATAACATTCTCAGATCAGATGACAGTGTTGGCCTTGGAAAACCGAGTCAGGGCTCAATCAGCAAGGTGCGAAACAAGGTCGCGTGTTATATCAGATCCCGATGCTTTTTGCATCAGAATGAGGTCGTTTCCGGCAAATAATAGCCCAAGGCCACTGGCCGCGGCCAGGTATTCAAAGGTTGCGCGACTGCAGAAGCTGACATGGGCCAGGTTGTTCTTGTGATGCCATTTGGCAAAGTTGTCTTCCCGCTGCAATAAACGGGTGTTGATTGCCAAAAATGCGCCAGGCTTCAGCAGGCGAACCAGCAACTCCCACTCGCGCCCCGGGTTGATGAAGTGCTCAAAGACCCGAAAGCAGCTGACAAAATCATACTGGCATCGCAATAGGTCATGCCTGGGGGCAAGATACACATCGAACTGGCTCAGGCTGTGACCGGCGGCTTCTATTATGGCGAGGCTGCTGGCATCCAAAAGCCGACCGTAGTTGAGACCTTGGAGTCTGGCATCCGTGGTTTTGCTCAATTCCCCCAGCAGCGGCAACAAAAACTGCGACAACTGCTTCTGCTTTATTCCGCCCGGCTCCCGACCATAACGGCGGCGAATCGCTTCGGGGGGCAGGTGACTGCCGACATCCGCAAACACCAGTTCGCAGCGTGGGCAACGAAAATAGCTGCGTTTCTTGTCCTGGTGAAAAAATGCGGCTTCTCTGTGGTGGCACAGGGGGCAGGCTTGCATGGGGTTCGGTCCAACTGACTTCCAGGGGCGGGCACCAGTATAACAAGTTGACGCCCCAAAAGAAAAAAGGCGGCAGTAGGCCTGCCGCCTTAACATCGGTGCCTCAGCACCTTATCCTGATTCCAAGTATCCTTACTTGCTATGTGACTTTCCCGGTCAGATCCATCTTTTTCTTACTGCTTTCCTTGCCGGTATTTCTCGTTATCGGTCTTCCAGACGCTTTCTATTTCGTCCTGCTATCTTCCTGAACACAGCTTCCGTAGATGGTCTTCTATGACACATCCTGTTCCAACCCGTCATCATTGACGTTAACTTTACCATCCATGTAGTAAGACTCTCAGTGAGGCAGTAAGAACAATTCTGCAAAGTTCAAAACTGATTTTTCTGCCCATGCTGACAGTTTTAAGGGTAGTGCTAAACAGCAATTGCCAAACTCGGCGTTTCCCTTATTGGTTTTGACCCGGATCTCAGCGCGAAATCACTACTCATTATTATTATTGGCGAGTGGTCTTAGTAAAGTTATTGTTATTAGTTGACTTTATTCTTATATCTTAAATGTAAACCGTACCGAAACCTGAAAGTTGTTTGAGTGATTTTTGTACTATCAGTTGGGTTCATCCCGGTACGTCGCCAATTAAACCCAAAAGGGTGATCTTTGTCAAGTCTTTATCTTGTCAGTTTACGTTAACGTAAACTTGGGGTGATAAAAAAGGGTGGACATATGCCACCCTCTTATCATCACTCGGTGTTATTTCAGACCGGCAATGTACTTTGACAGTGCTTCGATGTCTGCGTCGGTCAGCTTGCCGGCGATATCCTGCATCATACCGTTCAGATCGTTGGCGCGGGCCTTGGTACGGAATTTGGTCAGCTGGATCTTGATGTAATTGGCATGCTGACCAGTCAGAGATGGGAAACCGGCCAGGTCAGCGCCTTTACCATCGGGACCATGACAGGCCATACAGGCAGTCACACCGCGAGACATATCACCACCTGTGTACAGCTGTTTGCCAAGGGCTGGTACATCTTGTACTTCAATGGCTTGAACTGCTTGAGAGGCGTAAAATGCCGCAACATCTTCTATATCCTGCTGACTCAGAGGCATGGCCATGCCACCCATGATGGGATCCATACGGCCTTCTTTACCACCTGATTTGGCGGCGCTCTGGAAGTCGTGCAGTTGCTTTTCCAGATAGTGAGCGTGTTGACCGGCCAGTTTGGGATACATGTCGATCATGCTGTTGCCATCCATGCCGTGGCAGGCTGAACAGACGAGAGCTTTGGTTTTTCCCGCTTCGGCATTGCCTTCAGCCATTGCAGTGGAAGACATGGCAGCGAGAACAGACAGCGCAAGAGCTAATTTTTTCATAGCGTTCCAACTTCTTGTTAAGATTATTGTCCTGAGCTTACCGGCCTGGCCCGCAAGCGTGGTAAAATACACTGAGTATAGTCGGGCAAATATTTTACACGAAAACCTGTAAAAGTAAGCAAATCTTAAGAAAATATGCCCGATGCCGAATAAATTTTGGAGCCAAATGTGACTCAGACCCGGATTGATTTTCGCCAAACCAAATTTCTTATCAGCGCCCCGGACATAGCGCATCTGGACAAACATCTTCCCGGTGATGTTGGCGTCGAGATAGCCTTCGCCGGTCGCTCTAATGCCGGCAAATCCAGTGCTCTCAATGCCTTGACCGAGCAAAAGAACCTGGCGCGCACCAGTAAAACCCCGGGCCGAACCCAGCTGATCAACGTATTTGCTTTGGATGATCACAGGCGTTTGGTGGATCTGCCCGGTTATGGTTTTGCCCAGGTACCCCTGGCCATGAAGCAAAAATGGCAACATGCGCTGGGAGAATATCTGCAAAAGCGCGCCTGTCTCAGTGGTGTGGTGGTGTTGATGGATATCAGGCATCCACTCAAAGATCTCGATATGCAGATGATCGAATGGGCCGTTGCCAGTGAAATTCCGGTGCTGGCCCTGCTGACCAAGGCCGACAAACTGGCACAGAGTGCGAAGATGAAGACAGTCAATGAGGTGCGCAAGGAGTTGGCCGAGTTCGGTGACTGGGTGCGGGTTGAACCTTTCTCATCGTTGAAGGGTACGGGTAAGCCCAAGGTACTGGCGATTCTGGACGAGTGGTGTCATCCCGAGTGGTTGGAGCAGGCCGAGGAGCCGGATGGCCAGGCTTAAGCTTGCTTGATACGAAAAACGCCGCAACTGCGGCGTTTTTTATTGTCCGCATTCAGCCGGAGCGCAGGCAAAAAAAACGCCGTTGACAGGGTCAGCGGCGATAAAAAAGTTAGCTCTTTGGGGAGAAGCTAAAATTCAACAAGACTCAAGTACCACCAAACTGCGTCTGGATGGCTCTCAATGTCGAAAGCATATCCCGAACCAATCAAAAATTAAAGTATTTGCTCTAAAATATTTTTCAGACATAAAAAAAGCCCCAGCAAATGCTTGCTGGGGCGCCAGTATTTGGCAGTTCACTAGAAGTGAAATAAAGGTCTGAAAGATAGAACATCTTAACCTCTGTACCCTACGCAGAGAATATTACCCCATTTATCTCCAAAGTAAAAACAGTTTTTGTAAAAAAGCGACAATTATGTGAGCCATGACTCAGATGATTGCACTGAAAAGCTGCGTTTTTTGATCTGAAAATTTCTCAAATAGATAAAATATCAATTTCTTAGCGTATTTTTACCGCATGGGCGGCTAAATCTGATCTATTTACAACAAAATACGCTGCGGGCCGCTTTGAGTAAGGGGTGTGTGATTGTTTTGAAAATAGGTTGAGGAGGGCCAGAAACAAAAAAACCGTGCGAGGCACGGCTTTTTGCTGAGAGGGGGCTTAGTGGGCTTGATCCCAGTTGTCGCCGAGACCGGCTTCCGCCAATAGCGGAACATCCAGGTTGGCGGCTGCCGCCATCAGGCTGCAGATCTTGCTCTTCAATGCTTCGGCCTTGTCGGCATCCACCTCAAACACCAGTTCATCGTGTACCTGCATTATCATGCTGATTTCACCTTGGGTCTCGGTGGTTATCCAGTGCTGAATGGCAATCATGGCCTTCTTGATAATGTCGGCGGCCGTGCCCTGCATGGGGGCGTTGATCGCAGCGCGCTCGGCGGCCTGGCGGCGCATGGCGTTGCGATCGCGGATTTCCGGCAAATACAACCGGCGACCAAACAGGGTGCTGACATAGCCCTGTTCTGCGGCGGCGGCTCGGGTTTCCTCCATATACTTGAGCACCCCTGGATAGCGGGCAAAGTAAGTATCTATATAGCTTTGGGCCTCGTTGCGGGGGATGTCGAGCTGACGGGCGAGGCCGAAGGCTGACATGCCGTAAATCAGACCGAAGTTGACCGCTTTGGCGCGGCGGCGTTGCTCCGGGGTCACGGTTTCAAAGGCTACATCAAAGACCTCGGCGGCGGTGGCCCTGTGAATGTCCTTGCCCTCGGCAAAGGCCTTCAGCAGGCCGGGATCCTGGGACAGGTGCGCCATGATCCGCAATTCAATCTGGGAATAGTCGGCGGCCAGGATCAGTTTGCCTGCGGGGGCGATAAAGGCCTGGCGAATACGGCGACCTTCCTCGGTCCGAATGGGAATGTTCTGCAGGTTGGGGTCACTGGACGACAGACGGCCGGTGGCGGCGTTGGCCTGGTGATAGCTGGTGTGTACCCGCCCCGTTTTGCCGTTGATCATCAGCGGCAGCTTGTCCGTATAGGTGCTCTTGAGCTTGGTCAGGCTGCGGTGTTCAAGGATGATTTTCGGCAGGGGATAATCCAGTGCCAGCTCCACCAAGACTTCCTCGGCGGTGGACGGTGCACCCTTGGGCGTCTTCTTCAACACTGGGTAACCCAGTTTGTCAAAGAACAGTTCCTGCAATTGCTTGGTGGACGACAGGTTGAAGGGGCCGCCGGCGATATCGTGGGCCTGCTGTTCAAGCTGATCTATCTTGCGCGCCAGCTCATCGCTTTGCTGTGACAGCAACATGGCATCGATCAATACACCCCGGCGCTCAATGTCTGACAGCACATCGATCAGTGGCAGTTCCAACTCCTTGAACACGCTTGCCAATCCTTGTTCACGTTCCAGTCTTGGCCACAAATGTTGGTGCAGGCGCAGGGTAATATCCGCATCTTCGGCGGCGTAGGGTGCGGCCTGTTCCAGAGCTATCTGGTTGAAGGTCAGCTGTTTGGCACCCTTGCCCGCTATGTCTTCGAAGGCAATATTCTTGTGGCCCAGATACTTGAGTGCCAAGCCATCCATGTCGTGGCGGGAGGCCACAGAGTTGAACACATAGGACTCGAGCATGGTATCAAAGACTACACCCTTGAGTTTGATGCCGGCGTTGGCGAGCACACTCATATCGTACTTGATGTTCTGACCCACCTTATGAACGGCCGGGTCTTCGAGCAGTGGCTTGAGTTTGTCGAGCACCAGCTGGCGCGGCAGTTGCTCAGGGGCGCCGGGATAATCGTGACCAATTGGTAGGTAGGCGGCCTTGCCGACCTCGATGGCGAAGGACAGGCCAACGAGTTCGGCCTGCATGTAGTCGAGACTGGTGGTTTCGGTATCGACCGCAAAGAGTTCCGCCTGGCGCAGGCGCTCCAGCCAGCTGTCCAGTTGCGCTTCGGTCAAGATGGTATCGTACTGAGTGTCAATGACGGGAGCTGGGCCGGCATCCTGTGACGCTTGAGCATCTTGAGTTTGCGCGCCATTTTTGGCGTTTCCTCTGGGACTCTTGTTATCCAGAACTTCTGCCAGCCAACGCTTGAATTCCATTTCGCCGTAGCAGGCAATCAGCTCGTCTCGGTCGGGCTCGGTCAAAGACAGGCTGTGCCAGTCCTGTTCCAGGGTGACGTCTGTCTTAATGGTGGCCAGGCGGTAGGACAGCTCCAGCATCTCGGCATTGTCACGGATCTTGGCCGCCATGGTCTTGGCACCGCGGAACCCCAGTTCGGTAACGCTGTCGGGTTCGGCCAGCAGTTTGCCGACACCACCGGCGCCTGTGAGCATGGCCAGCGCAGTCTTCTCCCCCACACCGGGCAGACCAGGGATGTTGTCGGCCTTGTCGCCCATCAGCGCCAACAGGTCGATAATCAGTTCGGGTCCGACACCAAACTTGGTGGTCACCTCTTCCGGCCCCATTATGGTGTCGGTCATAGTGTTGATCAGCGTGATATGGGGATCGACCAGCTGGGCCATGTCCTTATCACCTGTGCTGATAAGCACGCTGCGGCCCTCGGCGGCGGCCTGCACGGCAATAGTGCCTATCACATCGTCGGCTTCTACGCCGGGAATGCACAGCAGTGGCAGGCCCAAGGCTTTGATAATGCGGTGCAAAGGCGCAATCTGGCTACGCAGATCGTCCGGCATCGGCGGTCTGTGGGCCTTATATTCGGTGTACATCTCATTGCGGAAGGTCGGTCCCTTGGCGTCAAAGACCACCGCCATCTGGCTGGGCTGGTAGCGGGACAGCAAACTGCGCAGCATATTAACCACACCGTAAACGGCACCCGTGGCTTCACCCTTGGAGTTGGTCAGGTGTGGCGGGGCATAATAGGCGCGATACAGGTAGGAAGAACCATCCACCAGGATGAGTGGGTCGTGGGCTATTTCTGGCATAAAAGAGTGCCTTTGCTGTCCTTGAAATCTTGGTGGCTAAGGATGCCACATCCCTTGAAGATCGGCCACCGCCAAAAGCCCACAGCCTGTGGATAAGTCTGTGAGCTAAAAAGGTCAACAATGTGAGAAGGTTATGAATACTACCGAAGGGTTCATGCTTAACTTGTTGAAAACCAGTGTTTTTATTTTTTATTGTGATTTATCTTGCAATTCCGCCGAATCTTCCTGATTTGTGGATTTCTTTGTTGGTTGTTTTTATCTGGCTCTGCGGCCATGCTATCGGCATAGGGTCCAAATTACCGATGAACTAACTTAGCATGATTTTTAATCAGATCAATCGAAATGTGATCTGTTTGTTAAAACTAAATGACATAAGAGGGACGTTTTTATGAAAAATATCGCAGTGCTGTTGGCGGGATGCGGCGTTTATGACGGCAGTGAAATTCATGAGGCGGTGTTGACCCTGCTGACCCTGTCCCAGGCCGGGGTACATTACCAATGCTTTGCGCCCAATATTGAGCAAATGCACGTGGTAAATCACCTGACCGGCGAGGTGGTTCAGGGTGAACGCCGTAACGTATTGCAGGAGGCGGCGCGTATCGCCCGCGGTAACATCAAGGCGACCCAGGCGCTGGACATCGACAAGTTTGATGCGCTGATCATCCCGGGTGGCTTCGGGGCGGCCAAGAACCTGTGCAACTTTGCCATCAAGGGCGCTGACTGTGAGGTGGCACCCGAGGTGACCGGCTTTATCGGTGCCTTCCGTGATGCCGGCAAGCCCGTGGGCTTTATCTGCATTTCACCCGTGATGATCCCGAAACTATATGGCGCTGGCGCCCAGGGCACCATAGGCACAGATGAAGGTACGGCCACAGCCTTTACCGCCATGGGCGGTGAGCATCACAGGGCCTGTGTGGATGAAATAGTGGTGGATGAGAAACGCAAAATAGTCAGCACCCCAGCCTATATGTTGGCGGACTCTATCGCCGAGGCACAGAGCGGCATAGATAAGCTGGTGCATAAGGTGCTGGCCCTGGCTTAAGCTCCAATCAGGGTTTGCGACTGTCGAGCCAACCCTGACCCAAACCTATGACCAGGCCGGCGAGGTGCGCCCCGTTGGCCATGGACATACCCAGTACATCGAAAAAGCCCAGCAGCATCCACAGCAGCATAAAGCCCATGTATGCCGGTGGCAGTCCAATACCGGCTTGTGGTTTCTTTATTCCCATTACCCAGGTGTAACCCGCCACGGCATAGACCACGCCGGACAAACCACCGAAATTGGGGCCGGTCAACAGGTATTGGGCCAGATTGGGCAGGGTGCCCGCGACGAGTAAAAGCAGCAGCAGTGGCCCCGTACCCAGCCGGGTCTCTATCTTACCGCCCAGATACCACCACCAGAGCAGGTTGAAACTGATGTGCATCAGCGAGAAGTGCATCAGGGTAGGGGTAAACAGGCGCCAGACCTCGGCATGACCGTTGGAGACAGCGCCGAAAAAGCTCAGCAGACTGTAGGTTTGCTGGCCCAGTCCCAGTTGCATGGCGCCGTAGACCAAGATGCAAAGGGCGAACACCAGCAAGGTCACCGGACCTGCGCCGGTCAGGAAACGGCTGAACAATGCCAGTGCGGGGGCTCCGTAATCCAGGCCTGCGTGCATATCGCCGTGTTCCCAGGAGGCTTGCAAGTATTTGGCATCGTAGGGATGGCTGATGAAGTGGTCGAATTCAGCCTTGGCGCGGGAATAATCCTGCTCCCGCTCGACGCTGACAATGACGCCGTGCTCCGCCTGTTGAATACGGCAAGACACGCCCTGGCCGCGCAGATAATCCACCAGGGCCTGGGCGGCGCGGGGATTGGGCAGGCGGCCGATTTCCATCAGATGTGTGCCAGGTGCCAGGCGCTGTAACCGCCGTCGAGGCTGAAAACCTGGTCGAAACCCTGCTCGGCCAGGTAGGCCGCGGCGTTCTGGCTGCTGATACCGTGGTAGCACACCACCACCAGGGGCTTGTCCATGTCGGATTCGGCGATAAAGCGGGCCAGGTTTTCATTGCTGAGGTTGACCGAGCCTTCGATATGGCTACTGCCATAACTCTGGGCATCGCGAATATCGGCGATTTGAACTTGATCGCCGTGGTCGGCGCGCATGTGGATGAGCTCGTTAACGCTCAGGTGCTTAAAGCTGGACATGATGAAATCCGGGGTATTGATCAATAGCTATAGTGTGCAACAGGGTGCTGCAATCTGTACAGCACCCTGTTGAAGCGGGTTAATCCCAGCTGAGGATAACCTTGCCGGACTGGCCGGAGCGCATGGCGTCGAAGCCCTGCTGGAAGTCATCCACCTTGTAGTGGTGGGTGATGATGGGGGACAGATCCAAACCCGATTGCAGCAGGCTGGCCATCTTGTACCAGGTCTCGAACATTTCACGGCCGTAGATGCCCTTGATGATCAAGCCCTTGAAGATGACCTTGCTCCAGTCGATGGCCATTTCACCGCCGGGAATACCCAGCATGGCAATCTTGCCGCCGTGGTTCATGGTGTCGAGCATGGCGTGGAAGGCCGCAGGCACACCGGACATTTCCAGGCCCACGTCGAAGCCTTCGGTCATGCCCAGGTCCTTCATCACGTCCCTGAGATTTTCCTTGGCCACGTTGACCGCGCGGGTGGCGCCCATTTTACGGGCCAGCTCCAGACGGTATTCGTTGACGTCGGTGATCACCACATGACGGGCACCCACGTGACGGCATACGGCAGCGGCCATGATACCTATGGGGCCGGCACCCGTGATCAGCACATCTTCTCCCACCAGATCGAACGACAGGGCTGTGTGCACCGCGTTGCCGAAGGGGTCGAAGATGGCGGCCAGGTCGTCGCTGATGTCATCGGGGATCTTGAAGGCGTTAAAGGCCGGGATCACCAGATATTCGGCGAAGGAACCTTCGCGGTTCACACCCACGCCGGTGGTGTTGCGGCACAGATGGGTGCGGCCGGCGCGGCAGTTACGGCAGTGACCACAGGTGATATGGCCTTCGCCTGAAACCCTGTCGCCAATCTTGAAGCCGCGGACTTCCTGTCCGATACCGACCACTTCGCCCACGTATTCGTGACCGACCACCATGGGCACGGGAATGGTCTTTTGTGACCATTCGTCCCAGTTATAGATATGCACGTCGGTACCGCAGATGGCGGTTTTGCGGATCTTGATCAGCAGATCGTTATGGCCCATTTCCGGCTTGGGGGCGTCCACCATCCAGATGCCTTCTTCGGGCTTGAGTTTGCTCAGTGCTTTCATTGTTTTGCTCCCGGAAAGGGCATCAGATGATGCCCATCTCCTTGCCGATACGGGTAAAGGCCTCGATGGCCTTGTCCAGCTGCGCCTTGGTGTGGGCGGCGGACATTTGGGTACGGATCCGCGCCTGTCCCTTGGGAACCACTGGGAAGGAGAAGCCGATCACATAGATATTTTCTGCCAGCAGGCGATTGGAGAAGTCGGCAGCCAGTTTGGCGTCACCCAGCATCACGGGGATGATGGCGTGATCGGCGCCGGCCAGGGTGAAACCCGCGGCTGACATTTTTTCACGGAAGTAACGGCTGTTTTCCCATACGGATTCACGCAGCTCCTGACCGTCCTTGAGCATTTCCAGCACCCGTATAGAGGCGGACACAATGGAGGGGGCCAGGGAGTTGGAGAACAAATAAGGGCGTGAACGCTGACGCAGCCAGTCGATCACTTCTTTCTTAGCCGCGGTGAAACCGCCGGAAGCGCCACCCAGGGCCTTGCCCAAGGTGCCTGTGATGATGTCGACCCGGCCCATCACGTCACAGTACTCGTGGGTACCGCGACCATTGTGGCCGATGAAACCAACGGCATGGGAGTCATCCACCATCACCAGGGCGCCGTACTTGTCGGCCAGATCGCAAACACCTTTGAGGTTGGCAATCACGCCGTCCATGGAGAATACGCCGTCGGTGGCGATCAGAATATGACGACAACCGGCATCGCGGGCGGCGATCAGTTGGGTTTCCAAATCGGCCATGTCGTTGTTGGCGTAGCGGAAACGCTTGGCCTTACACAAACGCACGCCGTCAATGATGGAGGCGTGGTTGAGGGCGTCCGACACTATGGCGTCTTCGGCACCCAGCAGGGTTTCGAACAGGCCTGCGTTGGCGTCGAAGCAGGAGGAATAGAGTATGGTGTCTTCCATGCCCAGGAATTCGGACAGGCTGGCTTCCAGCTGTTTGTGTATGTCCTGGGTGCCACAGATAAAGCGCACTGAGGCCATACCGAAACCATGATCGGCCAGGCCCTGCTGGGCAGCCTTGATCAGTTCCGGGTGGTTGGCGAGACCCAGGTAGTTATTGGCGCAGAAGTTGATCACTTCGGCGTTATTTACCTTGATGGCCGTTTGCTGGGGCGAAACTATGACGCGCTCGCTTTTATACAGGCCTTCGGCCTTAACTTCGGCGAGTTGCTGATTAATCTGCTCGTAGAATGAGGGTGATGCCACTTGTCTCTCCTTAGTTAACTTTATTCTGTTTCTTGGAGTGGCGGCATTCTACCCTTAAACCAAATCGCCCGGCAGCTTTTTTTAGCAGCGTGTAGGCCGGATAAATTAGTTTAGGGCTGGCAGGGGTTTCGCATTAAAAAATCTAATCCTTGGCCTGCGATTGACCGCCTCGGATCCATTTGATTGTAGTCGCGGGCGGCACTAAATGTCACCCGCGGTCTACATCAGTTGGCTTGGGCCAGATAGTGTTGCTCCAGCCGGTCAAAGGTGGAGCGGGACTGTGGGGTTGAATAAGCGCGGAAGATCATCAGCACCCGTAACAGGCCCTCGTACAGGGAGGCTTTATTGATACTGGCAATGCTGGATTGGGTCAGCTTGTAACTTATCCAGAAACTGACCAGCATCTTAATGGTATCGGCCAGCTCTACTTCCTTGCCGGGCTCGATGGCCAGGAAGCCCTCTTGGTTCAGCTGCCTGAGAATATGGCTGGAGTGCTGCAATACCTGTTGCTGGGCCTTGAGATAGCGCTGTTTGAGCTGTTCGTCTCGGCTGAGAATATCCGCCAGGTTGGCGTACATAAAACGGAACTGCCACATGGTATAGAAGATGGCATCGAAATAGCCCATCAGCAGTTCCAGGGTGATCTGCTCACCTTCATAGGGTTTGAAGCCCGAGCCCAGGTGGCTTTCGTACATGTCGAAGATGCTGCGGATGATGTCTTCTTTATTACGGAAATGGTAATAAAGGTTGCCGGGACTGATATCCATGTGGGCGGCGATATGATTGGTGGTGATGTTGCGTTCGCCATGCTCGTTGAACAGTTCCAGGCTGGCATGGATTATCTTGTCACGGGTTTTCATGTAGGTCCTGTTGTTATATGGGCAATCCGCGTTCCGGCGAGTCACTGGCCGCCGATGACAGACCTGATGACAGGCTTAGTTCGGCAGCCGGATTATGTTAGCATTGCCCCAATTCATCAGGCAAAACTCATTTAAGCGCCGGATCTTATGAATCGTTTGCTCTATTCGCTGCTCTTGTACCTGCTATCGCCCTTGTTACTTCTGTACCTGGCTCTGAGAGCCAGTCGCAGTGCCGACTATCGGGGCCGCTGGGCCGAGCGTTTCGGCCTGGCCACTCTGCAGCCCTGTGATCTGTTAATTCACTCGGTCTCCATGGGCGAAACCCTGGCGGCCCTGCCCTTGATCCGTGCCATCCTGGCAAAACAACCGGGTATCAGAATTACCGTAACCACCACCAGCCCCACGGGGTCGGCCGAAGTGGTTAAGGCCCTGGGCGCTCAGGTGCAGCATTGTTATCTGCCCTTTGATTTACCCTGGTGCGTGGCTCGCTTTCTCAGGGCCCTGAATGCCAGCGAGCTTATCATCATGGAAACCGAGCTGTGGCCAAACCTCATTCATTTGGCCAAGGCCAGGGGCATGAAAGTTCAGCTGGCCAATGCCAGGTTGTCGGCCAAGTCGGCGACCAGCTATCACAAGTGGCACAGGCTGACCGGCCCCATGTTGGCGAGCATTGACCGCATCGCGGTGCAAACCCAGATTGAAGCCGAGCGCTTTCAGGCCCTTGGGGTAGCAGCGCAGCGTATTGCGGTTTGCGGCAGCCTCAAATTTGATCTGCAGATAGACGAGAGCCGCCGAGAACAGGCCAGACAACTGCGACAGCAGTGGGGCAGGGAAACTGATCCTGTCTGGGTTGCCGGCAGTGTCCATCCGGGGGAGTTTGCTGCGGTATTGGCCGCCCATAAGGCCCTGTTGACCCGGTTTCCGCAAGCCTTGCTGATATTTGTCCCCCGCCATCCGGAGCAATTCGTTGCGGCAGCCCAGGCCATTAGCGATACGGGATTGAGTCTGGCCAGACGCAGCGCCAAAGAAGCACCGATCCCCGGAGTACAGGTATTGCTTGGAGATACCATGGGTGAGCTGCTGACCTGGTATGGTGTCGCCTCAATTTATAAGGGGGCTGCCTTTGTCGGCGGAACCCTGATACACAGTGGCGGTCACAACCCGCTGGAACCCGCGGCCATGGGCTTACCGGTCGCACTTGGGCCCAATCATTGGGATTTCACCGAAATCAGCCGCTTACTGCAACTGGCAGGAAATCTGACCTTGGTGCAAGATGGGGAAGCTCTGGGTGATTTATTATCGCTTTGGTTCACCGATGAGCCGGCGCGAGCCACAGCCGGCGCAGCGGGCTTGGCCGTAGTCGAGCAGAATCGGGGGGCACAGGAGAGGCAATTGGCCTGGTTGAGCCAAGAGTGAAGTCAGCCCTGAGCCAAGAGCTAAGTTAGCCAAGAGCGAGTTAAGCGCCAGGGTGACCGGCTCAGCCTTGGCCCATGCCCGCCTGATAGCCTGCCAACAGCTGTTGCCAATTCTCAGGGCTGAAATGTAACCCAGCTTGTTTGCCTTTCTCCTTGTTGAAGGAGCGCAGCAGCCTGTCTAAGTTGCTCTGCTGCCACTGACTTGCCGGCGTTCTGAGTTCACCCCGATCAAAATCAATCAGATAGAACTCGCCGTTTCCTATCAGGATATTCTTGGCGTTGAGATCGGCATGATAAACGCCGCGGCGATGGAAGCGGGCCAGGGTGCTACCCAACTGACACCACTGTTCAGCTGTCATGGGATGTTGTTCGAGGAAGGCCACCAGATCGACACAGTCTTCGATGCGTTCTATTAAAATATCGGCGCTGTACCACAGACCTTTTCTGATAATCCTCGCCGCAATGGGCTTGGGTACCGGCAGACCTTCGCTGTAGAGCTGTTCCAACAGTCTCAGTTCCGCCAGGGCGCGTGTACGCTCCAATCCGGTGTAGAAGTACGCATCCTTACTGAACTTTTCCATCAGGCCGCCACGCCAATAATGGCGCAGCACCCAGTCGCTTTGGCTTTGCGGCGGCCTGAAAAACCAGGTGGTATAGCGACCAAAGGAGCTGCCGCTGATCCTGTCCTGTGCTTGCCAGTACTCGGAATGGAACCATTCACCGGTCAAGGATTCGGGCGCAGCTGCGGCCAGGGCCAGTGTTGTTGCGGAACTTTTCCTGAGTCTCATGGGGTAAATCTAATCCGAAGCGTGGAACCTGGCGCCATTCTACATTAAGATCGCCGCTTTGTACCCCAGCGTCCCGGAAGCCCATGAGCCTCAATCCAGATCAGATCCAAACCCTGTGCCTGCTGCGTTTGTCAGCCATAGGTGATGTCTGCCACGCCGTGGCCATGGTGCAGGCCATACAGAGACGTCATCCCGCCATCGCCATTACCTGGGTGATAGGCAAGGTGGAGTATCAGTTGCTGAAACACCTGCCTGGCATCGAATTTGTGATCTTCGACAAGTCCAAAGGTTGGAAGTCCTACGGGGAATTGCTGCGGGCCTTGAAGGGCCGAAAATTCGATGTGCTGCTTCACATGCAGGTGGCACTGCGGGCCACAATAGCTTCCATGATGATCTCCGCCAAGGTGCGTATCGGTTTTGACCGGGCCCGCGCCAAGGAAGGTCAGTGGTTGGTAACCAATGACAGCATAGCGCCCCAATACCAACCTCACGTGTTGGACGGCTTTATGGGATTCGCTGCCAAGCTCGGGGTCACCGATTTGACTCCGAGTTGGAACATACCTATTCCCCAGGCTGATGAAGAATTTGCCGCCAGGTTGATTGCACCGGGCGAGCGGGTGCTGGCAATCTGCGCTGCTGCCAGCAAGGCCGAACGCAACTGGTTGCCGGAGCGTTACGCCGCCGTGGCAGACTATGCGGTATCCAAGGGATTCAGGGTGTTGCTCTGCGGCGGTCCCAGCGCCATGGAAAAGCGGCTCGCCGCTGATATTCAGCAAAATTGTAAAGCTGAGATAACCAATCTTGTTGGAAAGACCTCTTTGGTTCACCTTCTAGCGATATTACGCCGAGCCAGCCTGGTGCTGGCGCCGGATACCGGCCCGGCACACATGGCGGTGACCCAAGGCACACCCGTGATAGGTTTGTATGCCCACTCTAACCCAGGCCGTACCGGCCCCTACACCTGCCGCGACTATGTGGTCAGCGTGTATGACCAAGCCATGGCGGAGCAGTATCCCGACAGGCAAATGCCCTGGGGCACCCGAGCCAAGGGAGAGCATTTGATGGCTATGATAGATGTGGCTACGGTTTGCCGGATGATTGATAAGCTCTTAAGCGCCAGGGAGCTATGAGATGAGACGTCCCAAACTGCTGTTTATTCCAGTGTCTTCGGCCGAAGGCATAGGGGAATACATGCGTTCCATGATTATCGCCGAGGGGGTTAAGCGCCGCTGGCCGGAAGCGGATATCCACTTTATCCTCAGCCGCGAAGCTCCCTATGCCAATACTTGTCCCTTTAAAACTCATCAGGTTGCCCGGTCACCCACCAAGGAAGTGGCTGCGGTCAATCGGTTGATGGCTGAACTCAAACCGAACATAGTGATCTTTGATGCCTCCGGGCGCCGCAGCCAACTCGCCTGTGCCAAGCGGAATGGTGCGGCCGTGGTTTTTATCAGTCAGCATAAGCGCAAAAGAGCAAGGGGCATGAAGTGGAGCCGTGCCAGGCACACGGACAGGCATTGGGTTGCCCAACCATCCTTTGCCATAGAGCCCCTGAGTCGTTGGGAAAGGTTCAAATTGAAGCTGTTGGGACTTGTGTCTCCCCGGCATCTGGGTATGGTGTTTATGCCACCGGATGAAGCGCGGCGAGAGACTTTGCAAGCTAAGTGGCAGCTGCAACATGGCCAGTATTTGCTGGTAAACGCCGGCTCCGGTGGGCACAAGTTGGGAGTGGGGCTTGCGGCCGATATTTTTGCCGATGCTGCCGCTGCTCTGGCCCGGGAACTGGGCATTAGAACCGTTATGATCTACGGTGATAATTATCCAAAGCAACCTGTCGAAAACGACGACGTTGTCGCTATTAAGTCACTAAATAACGAGGATTTTATCAGCCTGTTGTCGGGGGCGAAGGCCGCCATTCTCAGTGGTGGTGGTACGGTGCTGCAGGCCATTGCTCTGGGTGTGCCTGTCTTGGGTGTGCCTGTTGCCAAAGATCAACCGGCCCGGTTACAGGCCTGTGAGGCGGAGGGACTCATCAAGGTTGCTGCTTCGGAGACCTTGGTTGAATCGGCCAGGGCGTTCATACAGCCACAGGTGTTGCAGCAATTAAGCCAAGCATTAGCCAGTCAGTCACAGGGAAATGGATTGCAACAGGCTCTGGCCGATATCGCCGAGTTACTGGCTGAGCGCGCCAACCAATGAAAACTAAACAGGGACAGGATTTGAATAAGGATTTGAAGTTAATGTTTATCCCTGTGTCCTCACCCGAGGGCATGGGAGAATACATGCGTTCCCTTATCCTGGCTCAGGCCTTGGCAGATCGCTTTCCTCGGGCGCGTATTGAGTTTTTGTTGAATCGTCACGCGCCCTATACCGCAGAGTGTCCCTTTCCTGTGACCTTGCTTGACAGCAGTCCCACGCGTGCCACCGCCGCAGTCAATGATGCCATTGAAAATATGGTGCCGGACCTGGTGGTGTTTGATGCTTCAGGCAGAAAAAAGCAGCTTGAGTGTGCCCAAGAGGTTGGTGCAGCTGTGGTGTTTATCAGCCAGCATAAGCGTAAGCGGCGACGGGGATTAAGAATTGGACGTGCCAAAGTGACCGATTTGCATTTGGTGGCGCAACCCGAATTTATCATAGGCCCGCTGGGATGGCTTGAGCGTTTGAAATGCGCTTGGTTCAAATTGCCAAGGCCCAAGAATATCGGAGCGGTATTTTTTCCACCGACTCCGGATAGGCAAGAGCGCCTTTTGGCAGAACTGGGATTGGAACGGGGTAACTTCCTTTTGTTCAGTGCTGGTTCCGGTGGCCATAAGTGGAATCAGGGACTGGCGACGGACAGATTTTTGGATGCAGCCAAAGAGGCAAACCAAAAAACGGCTATGCCTTGCTTACTGGTGTTGGGACCAAATTATCCGGGTGAGACCCCGGATGTTGAGGGGGTGCATTGCCTGCGTTCCATGACTCCGATGGATTTTGTCAATGTCCTGGATGCGGCGACCGCGGCAGTACTCGGTGGTGGTGACACACTTTTGCAGGCGATTGCCCTTGGCAAGCCGACCCTGGCAGTGCCTGTGTCCAAGGATCAACCGGCGCGCATTCGCCGCTGTGTCGAGCAAGGCCTGGTTCTTAGCGCCTCCTTGCCCACCTTGGTGGCTGCGGCGCACAATTTTGTAACGGAAGAACGACAGCGGGTATTGAGGCACAAGTTGATGCAACAGACACAGGAGAACGGTCTGCATCTGGCAATGAAACACATGATAACTCTGATCGAGGACAGACTATGAGCGGCAAGAGAATCGCCATTGCCATTAATTCGTTGGCTGGTGGTGGTGCAGAAAAAGTTGTAATGACCCTGGCGTCTTCGCTGACAGCTATGGGGCACGAGCCGCATTTGCTGGTGCTGCAAAATATTTGTCAGCACGAAGTTGCTCCCGAGCTCAAGGTACATTATTGCTTCGGTGCCGAAGAGCGCAATATCGACGGCTTCTGGCGTTTATCAAACTCGGTCAAACGTGTGAAACAATGGATTGCCGGGTTGGAAGCCGAGTACGGTAAATTCGATCTTTTCCTGTCCAATTTACACCAGACTAACCTGATGATGACCCGTGTGGGTGTCGCTCCATTATATTGCGTGGTGCACAATGCCATGGAAGAGGAGTTGAAACGTCAGCGCAAACTTGGCCCCCTTGCCTGGTTTGAAATGTGGCGCGCTCAGCAGGCTCTTGATGGTCAGCATCTGATAGCCGTTTCTGAAGGCTTGGCAAATGAGCTCAGGCATTCAAAACGCATCAAGCCGGCATCCGTGACAACTATCTATAACCCATTTGAGCTTGACACTATCCGGACCTTGGCTGAGCAAAGACCAGCAGATATGCCGGAAGGCGATTACATTATTCACGTAGGACGTTTTGCCAGGCAGAAGCGCCACGATGTGTTGTTTGCTGCGTTGAAGGTGATGCAGCATCAAGTGCCTTTGGTGCTGTTATGCAGTAATCGCAAAAAAGCATTGAAGGCGGTAAAGAAGCTGGGACTGGAACAGAGGGTCATTATTCCCGGCTTTCAGCAAAACCCATTCCCCTGGATAAAAAACGCGAAATTGCTGGTATTGAGTTCAGACTATGAAGGTTTTGGGAACGTGTTGCTTGAGGCGTTGGCGCTGAACACTCCTGTGGTCAGTACCGATTGTCCCCATGGTCCGGATGAAATCCTCGGTGACGCATTGGCTCACTGCTTGGTTCCAAGAAGAGATCCCCAGGCGCTGGCCGCGGCCATGGATCGGGTGCTCACTCAGGGCGTATCTTTGGAACAACTGCCGATCCTGGACGCCGTTGGTGCCGAACACGTGGCGCAGCAGTATTTGGCATTGGCCAAATAGTCCACAAATTACAGAAATAAAACAGTATGTTGTAATTTTGTTGCCGGGTCGTGTGCCCGGCATTTTCATTCACAACTATCCCAAGAGGGAGTAATATTGGCAATTCTTTCGCCTTTAAAGGATGGAGTTTCAGGTGCATACCAGAGCCATATACCCGGGAACATTTGACCCGGTGACCAACGGTCACACAGATTTAATTGAGCGTGCGGCCAATCTGTTCCGGCATGTGATCATAGGTGTAGCCGCCAGCCCGTCCAAGCAGCCACGTTTTTCTTTGGAGAAGCGGGTTGAGCTGCTTAAATTGGTCACTGCACATCTGGATAACGTCGAAGTGGTGGGTTTCAAGGGATTGCTGGTGGATTTTGCCAAGGAGCAGCAGGCCAGCGTACTGGTGCGTGGCCTGCGTGCCGTGTCCGATTTTGAGTACGAATTCCAGCTGGCCAACATGAACCGACGCCTCAGTCCGGAACTGGAAAGTGTGTTCCTGACCCCGGCCGAAGAAAACTCCTTTATTTCCTCCACTCTGGTCAAAGAGGTGGCGCTCCATGGCGGAGACGTCAGCCAATTTGTCCATCCCGCAGTGGCAGAGGCACTATTGGCCCCGCCGTCAAAAAATAAGTGATTGAAAAGGATTTTATGAAAGCTTTGACTCTTTCCGGCCTGAGCTTGGCCATATTGGCTGCCTCTGTTACCGCTGCGCCCTGGGTAGATACCGCGGATCTTTACTTAAGGACCGACATCCAGACCTTGGCCGATGCGGGCATTATTACAGTACCAGTGAACACATACCCCTTGATGTGGTCGGGCATAGGCGTCGATCTTGGCAAGGCGGAACCTTCCTTGATGACAGAGGCACAAGCCCAGGCTTATGCCAGAGTTAACTTTTATTATCAGCAAGTCCTAGCCAATAGAGGCGCCAGTCGGCTGCGCCTGAGCGCTACGGATGATGCGGCCAGATTCCAGCACTTTGGCAGCGATTACCGCGAAAAGGGTGAGCTTGGCCTGTCCCATGAATATCTGGGCAGTCGTTTTGCGTTTAAATTGGCGGCGACCGCAACTCTGGATCCTCAGGATGACGAGACCTTGCGCGCCGATGGCAGCTACCTGGCAATGATTGCCGGCAACTGGGTGTTGACCGCCGGAGCGCTGGAACAGTGGTGGGGCCCGGGCTTTGATACCGCATTGCACAGGTCCAATAACGCCAGGCCCATGCCGGCCCTGACTCTCAGTCGCAATAATGCCGCGGCCTTTGAAACCCCATGGCTATCTTGGATTGGTCCCTGGACTCTCACTACAGGTGTGGCCTGGATGAACGATGACAGGGCGGTGGAAGATGCCTTGTTATGGCAGTTCCGTGGCACTTTGCGCCCCTTCAAACAATTGGAGATTGGCACCTCCTGGACCACCCAATTGTGCGGCGAAGGCCAGCCTTGTGGTATGAACACCTTCTTCAAGGCCATATCCGGTGGTACAGAGTGCGTGGATGGCAGTGACAATTGCGATCCCAGCCAGAATACCAAGATAGGCAACCAGATGGCCGGTTTTGATCTGCGCTACGCAGATACCTGGTTCAATGTCCCCGTGGGCCTTTACCTGGAGCGCACTTGTGAGGATTCCAGCGGTAAAATGCCATGGCAGTTGGCGGACTGTGCCAACTTGGTGGGTGTGGATAGCCGTTTCGGCGGTGCCGGTGAGCAGTTCAAGGTCTTTCTTGAATATTCCAACACCCAGGTGGCGTGCGGTGAAAATCAAAACAGTTTCAACTGCTTTTATGAACATAGCACCTACCTGAGTGGCTCCCGTTATCAGAAGCGTTCATTGGGGTCGACCTATGACTCGGATGCCAAGGTGTTGGTACTGGGATTTATCGGCCAGTACGGCGACAGCAAGGGGGTCAACGCCCTGCTGCGCTATGCCAAACTCAATGAGGACGGTAGCAACCGCGGTGGCGATTGGAGCCCCAAACCGACCAAGGAAGAGCTGTTGATGCTGGAGTTGTCATACCGCCAGCCGGCGTTCAAGGGCATGCTGACCCTCGGGGGCAGCGCCGGTCGTTCTGAATTCGTCAGCGACTCGGAAACCAATGCCGGTGTGTTTGGTGCCTACGAATACCGTTTTTAAGAACCTGATTTTAGTGTGAGCGGCTGTCATCTGGTGGCTGTCGTTTTAGGTTAGAATGTTTGCACATCAAGGCCGGATTGGGGATGATGTTCCCTTAAATTTTCCGGCTCTGTGCCTTTTTCCCTGCTTTTGGATAATATTTATTCCATTCAAGCGTTTGGAGAGTACTTTTGATTTCAGTAGTCATACCCGCAAAAGATGAGGTGGGTAACATTGGTCCCCTCATCGAAGAAATCTGTCTGGCGCTGAAGGGACTCAGTGATTTTGAAGTGCTGGTGGTCGATGACGGCAGCAGCGATGACACCGCCGGTGAAGTATTACGCACCGCCAAGGCCCAGGATTGTGATGCGCGGGTTATCCGTCACCGTCACAGCACGGGCCAAAGCACGGCCATTTGCACCGGCGTGCTGCAAGCCAAGGGCGACTATATAGTGACCCTGGATGCCGATGGTCAGAATGATCCCGCCGATATCCCGGCCATGTACGCCCTGATCTCCGGCATCAAGCAACCCCATTTCTGCATCGCAGGCTACCGCAAGAACCGTAAAGACACGGCCTGGAAGCGTTTCCAGTCACGCTTTGCCAATAAGGTCAGGGACGCCCTGCTCAACGATGGTGTACCCGACACGGGTTGCGGTCTCAAGCTGTTTCCCCGGGCGACCTTCCTGCGCTTGCCCTACTTCAATCATATGCACAGGTACATTCCGGCGCTGGTGAGGCGCATGGGAGGTGAGATCCGCATTGCTGTGGTGAATCATAGAGACAGGCAGGCCGGGGTATCCAAGTACACCGCCTGGAACCGCATTTGGGTCGGGATAGTGGATATGTTCGGGGTGATGTGGTTAAACCGCCGCGCCAAGATCGCCGAGATAGAACGCATTGACCACAGTCGCTAACACCAAGCTGAGGCGGGCGCTCAAGACGGCACTCATGGTGCTGTTACTGACCCTGCTGATGCTGGCTGCGCAAGACGGTTGGTTTGAACACCTGACCGACAGTAACTGGGTAGCCAATTTTGTTAAAGCCCAGGGCGCCTATGCCCTGGCGCTGCTGTTTGCCATTGGTGCCCTGTTTACCGCCATCGGTGGCCCAAGACAAATGATCGCCTTTGTCTTTGGCTTTGCCCTCGGAGGTTGGCAGGGAGCGCTGTTTTCCAACTTTGCCGCCTTTGCCGGTTGCATCCTGTGTTTTTACAGTGCCAGATTGACGGTGCGCCGCAGCTTGCAGCGCCGCTTCGGCAACAGGTTGCAGCGCTTCGAGCGTTTGATTGCCGAACGTACCTGGCTCAAGGTGTTGATGATCCGCCTGTTGCCCGTGGGCAGCAATGTGCTCACCAACCTGTTTGCCGGAGCCACCCATGTGCCGGCGCGGGGATTTTTGCTCGGCAGCTTTATCGGCTATCTGCCGCAAATGCTGATCTTTGCCTATGCCGGTGCGGGTATTGGTCTGTCGGATCACTATCAGCTTGCCATCAGCATAGGGCTGTTTATCCTCTCCAGCGCCATTGGCGCTTACCTGTACCGCAATCGCCTGAGTCGTCAGGTGGATGAATTGGTTTCCGAAGAATAAGGGTGTTCCCATGGCTTTTCTGCTGAAGTACTTCAACAGTGATGACTATCGCCGGGTATTCTGGGCCTTGTTTGTACTGACCTTGGTTGTCATGGCGCTGGGGGTGGGTTTTCGCTCACCCTGGCCGGCCGACGAGCCCAGGTTTGTCGAAGTGGCCCGTGAAATGGTGGCCAGTGGCCAGTGGCTGTTTCCTGCCCGCGGCGGCGAATTTTACCCGGACAAGCCGCCGGTATTCATGTGGGCCATAGCCCTGTGCTATTTCCTGCTGGGCAATCTCAAACTGGCGTTTCTGATCCCCAATGCCCTCTGTGGTTTGGTGACCGTATTACTGGTGTTTGATCTTGGCGCCAGACTGTGGAACGTGCGCACCGGTCGCAACGCCGCCCTGCTGTTGATGCTGGTGCCCCAATTCCTGATGCAGACCAAGAATGCCCAGATAGATGCCATGGTGATGTGTTGGATAACCGTGGGCTGTTATGGCCTTATCCGCCACTTTATGACCGGCCCGAGCTGGCGCTGGTATTTTATCGGCTGGGCCTTTATGGGACTGGGCGTGATTACCAAGGGCGTGGGTTTTTTGCCGCTGTTGATCTTGCTGCCGTTGGGATTTTACGCCTGGAAACAGAAGCTCTACCGTGACAGCTGGGGCTGGCGCGCCCTCGCCGGGCCAGTGGTGATGTTGGCCGTGATTGCCTGCTGGCTGGTGCCCATGGTGCTGACCGTCAAGGCTGCCGGTACCCCCGAGCATCTGGCCTACATGAACAATATTCTGTTCAAGCAGACCGGCGAGCGTTACGTCAACGCCTGGCACCATATCAAGCCCTGGTATTTCTTTGTGTTCAGCGTGATCCCCTGGCTTTGGTTTCCGCTGCCCTTGTTGGTCATTGCCTACTGGAAGCGGGTTGTGGCCGCCATCAAGGCCGATCCGCGCATTATTATCTTGCTGTGCTGGGTGGCGCTGGTGGTGCTGTTCTTCAGCATCAGTCCGGGCAAGCGCAATGTGTATATTCTGCCGGCGCTGCCCATGGCTGCACTGGCCATGGCAGCGGCCCTTGCCGGAGTCGGCAGATGTAATTGGTTTGAAAAGCTGGTGTCTGGCCTGCTGTGGTTCCTGGGAGCTGTGGTGTTGGCGGCCGGGGTGCTGTCCTTTATGCACCATCCCAAGTTGGTCAAGGCCATGGCCGACTATACCGAGGACTTAACCGGCATAGGCATGATGTTTATCAGTCTGGGCCTGGCGTGGCTGGCGCTATTGCTCTGGTCCAGACGTCAGGCGGCGCTGCTCAGGGCGGGGATGGTGTCGATTCTCGGTTGGGCTCTGGTCAGCACCTGGGGTTACAGCCTGCTTGATGATATGCGCACACCCAGATCTCTGATGCAGCACACCGCCGAGGTCATAGGGCCTGAGGCCGAGCTGGGGCTTATCGATTTCAAGGAACAGTTCATCCTGTTCTCGCCGGTAAGCATCACCCATTTCAGTTATCTGGCGCCCAACGAGCAGCAGGAACGCAATGCTGCCCTGTGGCTGAACGAGGGACTGGCCGAGGGGAAACAGCGATTTGTGTTGGCGCCCGCCAGTATCCAGCTCAATTGCTTTGACCTCGGTAAGGGCCGCGATATGGGCATGGCACACAGGGAAACCTGGTTGTTGCTCGGTGTCGACGCCATGCAGGGCGAATGCCCGGCGCCCGCCAGATTGCAAAGGTTTTTCACCGCAACTCCAGGTAGTTGGATGCACTGATAGCCATGAACAATAAAAAAGGCTGCCAACGGGCAGCCTTTTTTGTGTGTCGTCTTTGCCCCGGATCATCGGGGTTGGCAAATGCCACAAAATACCGTGGTGCGTTGCCCCAGGCGAATTTCAGATAGCAGGTTGCCGCAGGCGGTGCAGGTTTCGCCACCACGGCCATAGACATGCAGCTTTTGGGCGAAGTAACCGGGTTTGCCATCGGCGTTGGTGAAGTCCTTGAGTGTGGTACCACCCTGCTTAATGGCCTGGGCCAGTATTTGTTTCACCTCTGCCACCAGCAATGTCAGGCGCTCCAAATCCACCTTGCCGGCTTCGGCCTCCGGGTGTATTCCGGCGGCAAACAGGGCTTCGTTGGCGTAAATATTGCCGACTCCGACCACTATGGCGTTGTCCATCAGGCACAGCTTAATGGCCTTTTTTTTACCCTTGAGGGCGGCCGCCAACTGGGGGGCATTGAAGGCCTCGGTCAGGGGCTCGGGGCCCAGCTTACTGAGCAGGGGATGGGCCTGCTCGGGCAGTTCGCACCAGAGCCAGGCGCCAAACCGGCGCGGATCGTTGAACCTGAGAATACGGCCGTTTTCCAGTTCCAGATCGATATGATCGTGTTTTTCCACCGGGGTATTGCGCGGCAATATCCTCAGGCTACCGGACATGCCCAGATGCACTATGGTGGTACCGGCATCCGTATCTATCAGTAAATACTTGGCGCGGCGGCGCACACCCTGGATGATTTGGCCGACGATATTTTGTGCCTGCGCCGGTACGGGCCAACGCAGGGAATCATTGCGGACTATCAGGGCGCGCACCTTTTGGTCCAGCAGGTGGGGGGCTATGCCCTGGCGGGTAACTTCGACTTCCGGTAATTCAGGCATGGGGCTTCCAGGGTCATTAATGGGTCAAAAGCACAGGTTCAAGGGACTCTCGCCTGCTGGGGGGGATAAGGTACCAGTTGCCGGCGGGGGACTTGAGCAGACCATCGGCAAACAGCAGCCAGACCTGACCTTCACTTTGGTTGGCGATGCGCAGTAACAACTCTCGGGGTTGTTTGGTTTCTGCGGGAGCCTCGCTCAGGGGTGACACTTCCAATTGCAGCCAGGCATCGGCCCAGTCGCTGCAACTTATTACCTGGGGATCGCAATGCCAGCCATCATCACCGCGGCTGAGCCAAACGCCATCAAGCTGCAACTCGGTCAATGGCACCTTGGCATCAAACAACGGACTGGTGCCACTGGGAACCTGGGAGGTACGGCGATCCAGCACTGTCAGTACAGAAACCATCAATAAACTGGCGATGATAATGGTGTTGTTCCACTGCCTGCGGGTCAGAGCCATGGCTAAGATCTTATTGGTTGTGGTGATTTAGCCCAGTGTATCACGGCAGCGCGACAGTGCCAGCCGGGGCCAGTTCAGTGATTAGTCTGTTCCCACTGAGTTAATTCATCCTTGGTATTGAGGTTGGTAAAGGCACCGGGCTTGTCGGCAAAGGACACCTTTGCCAGCTTGCGGGACTGGCACCAGTGCTCAACCCGGCGTTCCCCCGTAGACAGGTAATCTGCGATAGCCTGTTTCAGCTCGGTGCGCAGCAGCATCACCACAGGGTGACTGCGCTGTGCATCGCAGGCGATGGCCAGTTCAGCATTTTCCTGTTCAAGCCCCGCCAGGAGCCTGGGCAGCAGGTCCTCAGGCAGCTGAGGGCAATCGCAGGGCACCACCAGCAATAGCTCGGCACTGGTATGGTGCAGGGCGCTGAGAATGCCGGCGAGGGGGCCGGCAAAATCCAGATTGCCATCGGATATGACCTGATGGCCGAATTCGGCATAGCGATCGCCATTGCGATTGGCATTTATCAGGATCCGCGTCACCTGATTTTTGAGCCGGTTGAGTGTGTGAACTATCAAGGGTTGCCCCGCCAGGAGCACCAGTCCCTTGTCATCACCATCCATGCGCCTGGCTTTTCCACCGGCCAGAACTACAGCATCAATTTGCCTTGGCATTGGGAGTCTCATACAGGATTGTCAATGCTGCACACCTTATCCTCAATGAGTGCCCGGTGCCAGACTTGTCGGGGGATGGGGATATAAAAAGCGCAAAAAAAAAAGCCGGGTAATGCCACCCGGCCACAAAGTGTGTGAGCAATGTCGTGCTATGCAAACTCAGGAACACCTTGCACCTGAATCGGTGTGAGGGTGAGTTTTGGAACGCACATTAACGATAATCATTCTCAATTGTATTTGCAAGCACTATTTGCCGTTTTTACAGCGACAGGGATTTTTGCAGACTGAGTTTGGTGTCACCCAGTTGCATACCACTCTGGAGTGCGGTGATTTGGTAACGGTTGCGGATCAGTAAACCCAACATGGGGGCCAGTCGATTGAGGGTCTTGACCGAAACCTGTTGGTAGCCTTTGTCTTTGGCCCAGGCTTCCTGGGACTCCAGCAGTCGCTGTGCCAGACCCAAACGGCGATAATCGGGCAAGATGCCGCCGAGCCAGCTGTAAAAGTGCTGCTCATCCAGGGCATAGCCCAACTTGAAGCCCGCCAGTTCGCCTTCGATAAAGGCCCATTGCAGCAAACAGGGCTTGTCCGCCAGTCGGGTCAGCAATTCATCGGCGGTGGCCGGTTTGTTGAACTCGGGGATCTGTTGCATCAATTCGGCAACCTGGGTCGCCAGTTGGGGTGTCAATTGCTCTAAGGCTTGAATGTGGATCTGGTACATCTCTGCTCTCTCTGCCGGCTCGACCTGGAATAAAGAAGCGCATTATAACAGGTCGGGCCAGTTGAGGTCACTGACTTGCGTCGCAATCCTGAGCCGGCAAAATCTTGTCCTGCAGTAATTGCAACAACAGACCATAGGCCGGTAGGAACAGGCCCAGGCTGACCAGCAGCTTTACGCCATAATCCACGGCGGCAATTTCCGGCCAATGGGCTGCCATAAATGCATCGCTGGATGCGTAGAAGGCGACGGAGAAAAATACCAAGGTATCCATCAGGTTGCCTAGCAGGGTCGAGGCGGCGGGTGCCAGCCACCATTGGGGACGTTGGCGCAGCTTGGCAAAGACCTTGATGTCCATCAGTTGCCCCAACAGATAGGCGGCAAAGGAGGCGAATGCGATGCGAAACACAAAGTCATTGAAGCTCAGCAAGGATGCGCTGCCCTGATATATACCTTCATGGAACAGCACGCTGATCAGGTAGGAAATCAGCAAGGCTGGCACCATGGCGCGCAATATGATGGCGCGGGCGGCGTCTTGCCCGAAGATGCGTACTGTGAGATCCGTGGCCAGATACACAAAGGGAAAGCTGAAGGCGCCCCAGGTGGTGTGTAAGCCAAACAATTGGAACGGCAGTTGTACCAGATAGTTGCTGGCACTAATCACCAGCATATGGAAGCTGACAAGCAGCACCAAGGCCCGCCGGTATTGGGCTTGAGAAAGAATCAACATATTGTGGCCTTTTTAGTGTTTGTCGGCGGGGTGAGGGAACCCGCTAAGTGAATGGAAATGCCTTACCCGCCAGGGGCAAGGGGACGGGATTATACCCATGTTGGGTTCCTTGGCAAGGAATGCAGTGGAATTTGCAGGTTAATTGCTGGCCAGTTTTCTACACTGTATTAATCGGAAGGAGATCCCTTATGAATGCAATATTCAAATGCGGTCTGGCGTTGGCCGCCTTGCTGTCTTTCTGGCTCAGGGCCGAGCCGGTAGAGATCAGGGTGGTCAGTAGCAAGTGGATTGGATTCAGTAATGAGGATGGTACCGGTTATTACTTTGAGCTGCTCAGACGCGCTTTTCCGGAACCTGAGTGGCAGCTGTCCTATTCGATAGTGCCGTTCGCCCGCAGCCTGTATTTATTCGATCATCAAAAGGCCGACATAGTGCTGGGGGTGTACAAGGGCGATATAGACAACGGCCAGTATTGTCGTTTGCCGGTGGAGCTGGACACAGTGGATATTGCCATGACCCCAAATCTGGCGGCCAGTTGGTCCGGCCCCCGGAGTCTGGAGCATAAAAAGGTCCAGGCCTATCTCGCCTATGGTTATGATCGCCTGGTCTCTGTGCCCATGTATTACGAGGAAAGCAGCAACTTGTTGGATATGCTGAACCGGGTCAATAACGGCTATATAGACGCTGTGCTCGATTATCGCCCCAGTATGGAGGCCCTGGTTTCCAAGCTGGAACGGCCACAACGCTTTGTTATCCTGGACAGTGTGATCAGTGCTGAAGTCTACTTTGGCTTTGCCGACACGGATTTTGGTAACAGTCTCAGGATCCGATTCGACGAAGTGCACCATAAGTTAATCGATTCCGGCGAGCAGCAAGCGCTGTTACGCCAGGTCGAAGGACAGAGAAACAGCGAAAATCCCCGGCAATAGGGATTTATTCGGGCCGCAGCACGGACATAACGGTGGCCAGTTTGTTTTCCAGTTCCTGCCATTCTGCGGCGGGATCCGAGCCTGCCACTATACCGGCACCGGCAAACAGGGTGATCCTTGCCGGCTCCACCAGGGCGCTGCGAATGGCGACCGAGAATTCACTCTCCAACTTGTTAAAATAACCACAGGCACCGGCATACCAACCGCGATTATAACCTTCCTGCTGGCGGATAAATTGCAGCGCCCTTTCCCTTGGCAGGCCGCCGACCGCCGGTGTCGGGTGCAGGGCCTGCAGCAGTTGGAAATCGTTGATCCCGGCCTTGAGCTCGGCCCGTATGGCCCGGTGCAGATGCTGAATATGGGGCAGCTTGAAAATGGTTGGCGACTCTTCTGCGCCCACGTAATTACACAGCGGACCCAGGTTTTCCACTATGTGTTGCCTGACCAGCTGGTTTTCGCGGCTGTTCTTGCAATCATCCAGCAACTGCCTTGCCAGCAGGGCATCCTGCTCGGGATCCTGTCCCCTCAAGGTGGTGCCGGCCAGGGCTTCGGTAAAGAGTTCCGACTGGTGTCTGCGGTACAGCCGCTCCGGTGAGCAGGAAATAAAAGCCCGCTCAGGACTGAACTGGAATCCAAACTGAAAACTGTTGGGGCAACTGCGTTGCCAGCGGGCCAGCAGCGACCAGGGATTGAGGTTTTCACTCAGCTGTAAGCGGGTTTGGCGGGACAGCACTACCTTGGGCGTCTCCTGGTTAAACGCCGGATGGGTGACCTGTTGCACCAACTCCTGCCAGCGGCTGTAGCCCGGAATATCGCTGCGGCCGAGTAAGTTAATCTTGGGCTCGGCCTGCGGATGCGTGGGGCGCAGCGCCGCCAGGGTAGCTATGGCAGACTGGCGTTCGCTGTCCAGTCGACTGAGATCCAGATTCAGCAGCAATCGCAGCGAGTTGCCGCTGCGCCTCAGTTCAACCCTGGGCAGGACGAAGCGTGCCCGGCCAAATTCAGGCCAGGGCTCTACCTGACGATCAAAGGCCAGGCCGCCGTAGTATCGCAAATCGGGATTGGAGCTCAGGGCCCTTTGGCGCTGATAGCTTTCTGCCAGCTGATGATCCGACACCTGGGTGTCAAAGAAGCGTTCGGCGCAGATGCCTATGGCGGCGGCCTCTTCCTTCTTCTCCCGGCCCTGCCAATAGATGCGCGGATATTGCTCTTGGCTGGCAAGCCAGGGCAACAGAGGCTCCGGGGTCAGCTCAAGGGACAACTGCAGCAGAGGCTCGTGAGTGTCAGGCCGCTTCAGTTCAAGCAGCAGCTGCTTGAGTGTCTCCAGGGCTTGGGCCAGTGGCTGGGCAGACAAAATGGGCTTTCACTCCATGCTGAGTTGAATCAAACGTTTGAGTTTCCAAGGTAAAGACCGGGGTCAGGCCTGTCAATCTGCCATTGTCAAAGCTGTGAGCCAACGCAAACCGCTAAATCAGCAATGGCTTAAGTGCGACGGCAATCGCTGATGCGGGGGCTACAAAAGGGTACTTGGCGGCACAGTTAAACTGTGAATAGAATGGGGCTGCCGGACACAGACAAGTTTCAATGGAATGGAGTCAGAACAATAATGCGATAAGTGAGTGCGGTTATGGCAGATGCTGCGAATGCTAACGAGGCTTTGATAAAAGTGCCGGTCGATAAATTGGCCATAGGCATGTATGTGTCGGCGGTTGAGAATAATGGCAAGCTTGCCATCGCCAGTGCCGGGAAAATCCGTCAACGCCAAACCATAGACAAGTTACTTCACAGTGGTATCCGGCATGTCTGGGTGGACATGGAGCGCTCTGACGAGAGTTGCGGTTTGAAGCCCAAGGCAGAAGCACCAAAAGTGGCCAGGACCAAAGTCAGTCGCAATCTGCAGCAAACCCAGGCCAAGAAAATCCTTTCCGAAGCCAAGGATCTGGTGCGCAAGGTGATGTCCGAAACCTTTGGTGGCAAGGCCATTGAGGTGACCCCCTTCGAAACTCTGGCGGACTCCATGTTGGAGTCAATCATGCTTGATGCTGATGCCTTCAAGTGCGTATCGGCGTTGAGAGACAAAGACGCCTACCTGCTGGAACATTCCATCAATGTGGCCTTCCTGCTAGTGACCTTCGGTCGACACCTTAAACTGGATCGGAATGTGCTGAAACAACTCGCCATTGGTGGCCTGTTGCATGATATCGGCAAGATCAAGGTCGATAATCGGGTGCTGCATAAACCCGGCAAGTTGACCCCTGAAGAATTTGAGCATATGAAGCTGCATCAGGTGTATGCCCAGGAGATCATTCAGCAATCCCAGGGCTTGTCACAGGTATCCAAGGATGTATGCCTGATGCATCACGAAAAACTTGATGGCCGCGGTTATCCGCGGGGGCTGAAAGGTGATGAATTGCCGCTCCATGGACGCATGAGCTGCATAGTGGATATCTTTGATGCCCTGACCGCCACCCGCTGCTACAAGGAGGCTATGAGCCCGGCCGCCGCCTTCAAGATTCTGCTCAGCCTGACCCCTTTTCATCTGGACACAGATCTGGTGTACGACTTTATTCGCTGTATCGGGGTGTATCCGGTGGGATCCCTGGTGGAGTTGTCGGACGGTCGGGTAGGGATAGTCTGGGAGGCCAAGGACAGGGATGCCTTGCATCCCGTGGTCAAGTGTTTCTATTCCATCAGAAATAAGCGTTACACAGAGGTTACCCTGGTGGACCTGCTGAAATCCGAGCTGCACATAGAGCGCGGCGTTTCCCCCGCCAGTCTGGATGTGGATCCGGCGCCCTTCTACTGATCAACCACAGACAGGGCAGGACGCCTGCTTTGCCAGGCGCATCTCGCGAAATTCCATGGTCATGGCATCTATCAGCAGCACCCGGCCCACAAGGGGACGGCCCATGCCGCACAGCAGCTTGATGGCCTCGGTGGCCTGCAGGCAGCCTATCATGCCCACCACGGGCGCCAGGATGCCGGACTCGACACAACTGAGTTGCTGCTCGCCGAACAGGCCGCTGAAACACTGGTAGCAGGGGGTGTCAGCGCCGTAGTCGAACACAGTCACCAGGCCTTCCATGCGGATGGCGGCCGCCGATACCAGAGGTACTCTGTGGCGGAAGCAACAGAGATTGAGCTGTTTGCGCACCTCAAGATTGTCGGTGCAGTCGAGCACCAGATCCTGTTTTGCCACCAGCGCATCCATGGCCGCTTCGTCCAGCAGGCCATGGTGAGTCTCTACCCTTATTCCGGGATTGAGCCCGAGCATACTGTCCCGGGCCGATTCCACCTTGGGCCGGCCAATATCGCCGTCGCTGTGCAACACCTGGCGCTGCAAATTGGACAACTCCACTGTGTCGAAGTCCACCAGGGTCAGTTGACCAATGCCTGCCGTTGCCAGGTATTGTCCGGCGGCGCAGCCTAGGCCCCCCAAGCCCAGGATCAATACCTTGGCCTGTTTGAGCTTTTCCTGGCCATCGATGTCCATGGCCTTGATGGAGATTTGCCGGCTATAGCGGATAAGTTCGGCGTCGCTGAGTATGTCCATGTGTTTTCCTGAAGCGGGCCTATGCCAGTGCACCGTGGAAGGGTTCAACCATTACAGTCTCGCCCACCTGCAGGTCGCCCTGGTATTGGTCCAGCAAAATAAAGCAATTGGCCAGACTCATGGAGGTCAACATGCCGGAGCCCTGGCTGCCGGTGAGCGCCACTTCCAGGGCGCCCTCGGCATTGCGGCTGAGTATGCCCCGCTGGTATTCCACCCGTCCCGGCTGCTTGCGCAGCGCAGTGCTGAGGGCCGCCGCCAATATCAAGGGTTGGCTCTGGGCCTGTCCCTGCAACTTCAACAGCATGGGCCATACCAGCTTGTGAAAGGTGACCATGGAGGACACGGGATTACCCGGCAGGCCGCAGAACAGCGCCTTGCCAATGCGGCCGAAGGCAAAAGGTTTGCCCGGTTTGATGGCCAACTTCCAGAAATGGATTTGCCCTTCCTGTTCCAATATTTGCTTGGTGTAGTCGGCTTCCCCGACCGAAACGCCGCCCGAGGTCAGCACCATGTCGGCCTTGGCCGCCGCAGTGCGGAATGCCTGGCGCAGCGCCTCAGGATCGTCGGGGATAACACCCAGGTCGAGCCATTCCACACCGGCCTTTTGCAGCAGGCCGAGAATGGAATAGCGGTTGGAATCATAAATCTGTCCCGGCGCCAATTCGCTGCCCACGGGCCTGAGTTCGTCACCGGTGGAAAAGAAGGCCACAATGGGCCTGCGCACCACCCTGAGTTGGCTGATGCCTATGGTGGCGATAACGCCCAGTTCGGCTGCGCGGATGCGGGTACCTGCCGTCAATACCCGGGTGCCGGCCTTAAGTTCCTCACCACGGCGGCGCACGTTGGCGCCCTTGCCCTTGGGGGCCTGAATAATGATGGCATCACCCTGCACCTGGGTCTGTTCCTGCATCTGTACCGTGTCGCAGGCGGCGGGCACCGGCGCACCGGTCATGATACGCACACAATGACCGGGAGGCAGTTCCCCCGTGAACGGATGCCCGGCGAAGGCCTGACCGGCGAGCTTGAAACTGCCGGACTCCTGGCCATTGAGCTCATCGAAGCGGAAGGCATAGCCATCCATTGCCGAGTTATCAAAGGGGGGCAGGTCGAGACCGCTGGCGAGATCTTCAGCCAGTACCCGGTCGAGGGCCTCGGCCAGGCGCACCATTTCGCTGTCATCAATGGCGCTGACCTGGGACAGCAACAGGGGAATAGCTTCGTCTGGGTGAATCAAACCGGGTTTGGCGCAGGGGTCTAGAGTCATGGGCATATCCGCAGGCTGGCAAAACAAGGGCTCATTATGCCATGCCAGCCTGCCATGGCCAGTGACAGGCTTGTATAAGTTTGAACTGAATCAGCTTTTACTTCAGCTGGTGCCCTTGGCCAGCTGCTGTTGCTCGGGGGCGAAACGCACCAACTGGCCATCCTGCAGGGTTTCGGCACCCCGGATCACCACACGATCACCGGCCTGCAATTGGCCCTGCACCGCAATCCAATCACCGGCACCGTCCCCCAGGGTGACGGCAAGGCGCTCGGCCTTGTTGTCGCCATTGATCCTGAATACAAAGGCGCCACTGGAGCGCAGCACTATGGCATCCCTGGGTACCAGGGTGGTCAACTGTGCCGGAGCAATGGGCAAGGCCAGGGACACCAGTTCGCCGACACTGATGCTGCCGTCGAGGGCGCCGGGCAGATCCAGCCTGGCCTCAAAGGTTTGCGAGCGCACGTCGGAAACGGGGATCAGTGAGCGGATACTGGCCTGGAACTCGCCGTCGGCATGGTAGATGTTCAGGCTGTCGCCGACCTTGACCCTGCGGCTGTGCTTGAGTGGCGCATGCAGGCGGATTTCCAGATGCTCGGGGTCGGTCAGGCTGACCACTGCCTCGGCCGGGCCTATATCCTCTCCGGCTTGATGCAGACGGTTGGTGATGATGCCGGCGAAGGGGGCCTTGAGTTCGGTGCGGTTGATGTTGTCCTGGATAATGTCCAGTTTAATCCGCGCCAGCTCCAGATTGCTCTTGGCCAGCTCCAGGGCCGTGCTGGCATCGTCCAGTTCATTGCGGGACACGCTCTGGCTGCGGGACAACTGCTGCAGGCGCTCAAAGTTGCGCTGTAACTGGGTCAGGTTGATCTGCTCGCGGCGGATCAACGCCTGCTGCTCTGTGTGTTCAAGCTCCAGGCGAGTTTTGTCGAGCCGCGCCACTGTATCACCGGCCTGGACCCGGGTACCGGCTTCCTGAACCCAGTCGAGGCGGCCGCTGACGCCCGTGGTCAGCTCGGCATTGTTACGGCTGTGAACCGAACCTATCACCATGATCTTGGGGGACAGGGGCCGATTCTCCACCTGGGCTGTGCTCACCAGGCGGGCCTCGGCGTCGGCGGCCAAGGTCGGCAGCGCCAGGGCCGCGATTGGCAATATCAGGGTGGCTACCAGCTTGTTCATGGTGTTACCTCGGCAATGCGGGTTGAATTGGAAGATGAGACTGTGTGGGATGCCGGGCTGGTCAGGCGCAGCAGGCTTGGCATCAGCAACAGGGTAAACAGGGCGCTGGCGGTCATGCCACCGACGATCACGGCGGCCAGGCCACGGTAGATCTCACTGCCAACGCCGGGCACCAGCATCAGTGGCAACATGCCGAAGATGCTGGTGAGTGTGCTCATGTACACGGGACGGGCCCGGGTCGCTACCGCCTGGTAGATGGCCTCGTCCAGCGCCAGGCCGTCACGGCTGCCCTGGCGGGTCTGGTCCACCATCAGGATGGCGTTGTTGACCACCAGGCCCAGCAGGATGATGAAACCTATCATGGTCAGCAGGTCGAGGCTCTGGAAGCTGAACAGGTTCAGCAGCCGCAGACTGATAACGCCGCCGCAGATGGCCATGGGCATGGACAGCAGCACCAGCAGGCTGTCCTTGGCGGACTTGAACAGGGCCGCCATCAGCAGGAACAGGATCAACACGGCCAGCAGGAAGTTGGTGCCCATGTCGCGTATGGTCTTATCCAGGCGGTCGGCGCTGTCGCGAAAGCCCAAGGAACTGTCGGCTGGCAAGGTGGCGCGGATCTTCTCCATGGCCTGGGTCTGTATCACCTCCATGGCCTCATCCAGGGACATGTCCGCCGGCGGGAAGATCAGCAGTGACACTGTGCGCTTGCCATTAACCCGCTGCAGCTGGGTCGGCCCCACGGTGCGGTGCAATTGGGTCAGCTCGCCTATGGTCTGGATCCCGGCGGTGCGGGTATAGACAGGGGTGGCTGCCAACTGCTCGGGCACTGTCCACTTGGGGCCCTTGAGCAGCACGTCCATGCGTTCGTTGCCGTCGAAGTACTCACCGACGAACAGGCCCGAGGTATAGGCCCGCACCGCATTGGCTATCTGGATGCGGTCGGCACCGGCCTGGGCCAGACGACGCTCGTCCGGAATGAGCTGCAACTCGGGCTGGGCCATGGACAGGCCGGGCAGGGGCCGCACCACGGCACCGGGCAGTGCCTGGTTGATGATCTCCATGCCCTGGCCGGCGGCTTCCATCAGAGCCTCCATATCGGGACCGTGGAAATCGACGTTGATGGCCCGGCCGCCGTTGAAACCGAATTGCAGCAGGGAGCCGCGACTGGGGTAGGCCTGGGTGTCGGGCAGGTCGATCAGTATCTTGTCCTTGAGCACCTGGATCATCTCATCGGCCCGGGTGGGATCCTCGGGATAGATAAACAGCACGTTAAAGGCGCCGTAAACGGAGAAGTTATAGCCCTTGATATAGGGTTGCTGCTGCTTGTCATAGTAAGGCTTGAGCCGGCCTATGATGGTTTCGCCCAGCTCCTTCTCCATGGTTTCCAGGCTGGCACCCGGAGGTAAGGAGAAGAAGGTGAATATGCCGTCCGAACGGGCCTGGGGCAGGAAGTCGGCCCTGGGCATCAGGGCCAGGGTCAGGGCAGATGCACCGAAAATCAAAGTAACACACCAGAACAGCGCCAGTTTCCGGGAGCCGGTCAGGGCCCTGACCTTGGCTGTCAGCCAGTGCCAGAAGCGTTCTCCGCTATCCTTTTCCGGCAGCTTAAGCCACAGCAGGTTGAATACCGGGATCAGGGTGACGGCGCTGAAGAAAGAAGAAACCACTGCCACCGACAGGGTCAGTGCCAGATCGGAAAACAGTTGGCCTTCGACGCCGGGCATAAAGAGTACCGGCAGGAAGATGGCGACCGTAGTGGCGGTGGACGCCAGCAAGGCACCCTTGACCTCGGCCGTACCCTTGAGCACGGCGCTGAGCAGCGGCTCTCCGCTGCGGTGCAGCCGGATAATGTTTTCCTGTACTATGATGGCGGCATCCAGCACCAGACCCACGGCAAAGGCCAGCCCCGCCAGGGAGATCACATTGAGGGTGCGACCCATGGCTTCCAGGGCCATAAAGGCGATCAGCAGGGCCACCGGAATGGTGGAGGCTATCATCAGGGTGGCCCGCCAGCTGCGCAGGAAAGCGAACAGGATCAGCAGCGCCAGCGCGGCGCCGACCCCCAGGTTGCCCTGCACCAGCAGGATGGCGCGTTTGATGTGGACCGAGGCATCGAAGGACAGCTCCATCACCAGCCCTTGTTTGTTCAATACCTCACGGTTCAGCTCCTCGATGGCGACATTGATACCGTCGAGCACGGCCACGGTATTGGCATCAAAGGTGCCTTCCACCGTGATGTAGTAGGCCGGGAAACCGTTGCGCTTGGTAAAGCCCTGCTGCTCGGCGGCGGCAATTTTCACTTCCGCCAGTTCGCTCAGGTGCACGGGACGACCTTCGTTATAGGTGACTATCAGGTTACCCAGATTTTCCGGCTTGTACTGACCGACAAAACGCACAGTGTACTGGCGCCGGCCCACATCGGCCGTGCCGCCGGAAATATCGGCGGCGCGGGATACTGTGGCCCGCAGCTCATCCAGGGTGATACCCAGGGCGGCGGCACGGAAGGGATCGAACTCTATGTGCAGTTCCTTGGGTTGGCGGCTTTGCAGCTGCACACCGCCCACCCCGGCAATCTGCCGCAGGCGGGGTTCCACCACGTCGTCGATCATTTTCTGGTAGTGGCTGAAATCGGTGATCGGGTTATCTGCCGTGGTACGAATGAGGATCGACGCCATGTTGGGCACGCCGTTATTGCCTCCGCCGACATTGATAAAGGGTTCGTTGGCGTCCAGCGGTCTGGGGGGCGTCTGGTTGAGGGCGTTGATCACATTGATCATCGCCTCCTGCATATTGGTGCCCACCTCAAAGGTCAGGGTGATACCGCCGAATCCCTGGGAAATGTTGGAGTTCATCTCCTCCACCCCCGGCACCTGGCGCAGCACATTTTCCTGGGGCTCAATGATATTGGATTCCATCTCCTGGGGCGCGGCTGCACGCCAACCGTTAAACACGGAGATCTGCGGTTGATGTATGTCCGGCAACAGCTGGATGGGCAGCTTGGCCACCGCCAGTACCCCAAAAATAAGGATGAGCAGCAGCGCCACCAGGGTGGCGGCCGGATTGCGGGTACTTTGGGTGGTGAGATCCATGCCAGTCCTTGCCAATGAAATCGAAATGTATCGCGCAAATAATAGGGAGCAAATGTTATTGCTTCCCACACAATTGGTTAGCAAATGTTGCACGAATGACCTGCCTGACTGGGATTGATAATGGTTAGCACTTGCAAATCATGGGGTTAGATAAATAAGGTTGCTTTTAAATCGCCCCTTGGGGAGAATGGTCGGCCATCGAAACAGGCTAAGAGGAAGTGCCATGCTGGCCAGCGCCATGATTGAAAAGCTCAACGAACAGATCAATATGGAGTTCTTCTCCTCCAATCTCTATCTGCAGATGAGTGCCTGGTGTGAGGATAAGGGATTTGAAGGGGCGGCCCACTTTATGCGCCAGCATGCCGATGAAGAGATGGGCCATATGCGCCGTCTGTTCACCTATGTCAGTGAAACCGGTGGCATGCCGCTGCTGGGCGCCATTGCCGCACCGCGCACCGAATTCAGCTCACTGCTGGCCCTGTTTGAGTACACCTATGAGCACGAGCAGCTGATCACCCGCAAGATCAACGAGCTGGCCCACACCGCTTTCAGCACCCAGGACTATTCCACCTTCCATTTCCTGCAATGGTATGTGGCCGAACAGCACGAGGAAGAAAAGCTGTTCAAAAGCATAGTCGACAAGATCCGTCTGGTGGGTGAAGACGGCAAGGCACTGTTCTTCATCGATAAAGATTTGCAACAACTGGCAAACAGCAGCAGTGACAGCATAATGAAGGCGCCGGCGGCCTAAGGTCGCAGCCCAATAAAAAACGCGGCCCAAACGCCGCGTTTTTTATTGCCAGTGTTACTGGTTAACGCACTGGCCCGGCAATTGTTGCTGTGGCAGCCAGGCGCTGATTTCTTCAAAGCTGTGTGGCCGTGACAGCAGATAACCCTGGCCATAGTCGCAGCCCAGGGAGGCGAGGAATTGCCACTGGGCCTCGGTTTCTATGCCCTCGGCCACCAGTTTCATCCCCAGAGATTGGCCCATGTTGACTATGGCGCGCACCAAGCCGGCGTCGGACTCGCCCTGGGGCAAGCGCTCGACAAAGCTGCGATCTATCTTGATCACAGAGATGGGGAATTTCTTCAGGTAACTCAGGGACGAATAGCCGGTGCCAAAGTCGTCCAGATAGATATCACAACCCAAACGGGCAATGCGTCTGAGGTTGACCAGACCGCGGCTGTTGTCATCCATCAGCATGCTTTCGGTGATCTCGATATGAACCTGTGATGCGTCCAGCTGGTGGCGTTCCAGCGCCTTGGCCAGCAGCATATCGAAACCATCCCCCTTGGTATGTTGCAACTGGGCACCTGAGACATTGATGGCCATGGTGAGCGGCCAGCCCCTGGCGTGCCACTTGGCCAGATCGGCCAGCGCCTGCTCCAGCACCCATTGGCCCAAGGTTTCGATCAAACCGGTTTCTTCCGCCACCGGAATAAACCTGTCCGGAGAAATAAAACTGCCATCGGCCTGGGGCCAGCGCAGCAGCGCCTCCACACCTGTCACAGTGCCCTGATGCATATCCACTATGGGCTGGTAATGGAGGCAGAAGGCTTCGGTCTGGACTGCCTGACGCAGTTTTTGTTCCAGATCCAGCCGCTCGCTCATGGCCCTATGCAACCCGGGAGTGAAATAACGGAAGGTGTTACGGCCATCGTCCTTGGCCTGGTACATGGCGGTTTCGGCATTGCGGCACAGGGTTTCCACATCGCTGCCGTCTTCGGGATACAGGCCTATGCCCATGCTGGCGCTGATCCCCAGCGACTGGCCGCCGAGTTCGAAGTTACCGTCAAGGCAGGTCGCCAGCCGGGTCGCCACTTGCTCTATGGCAAGATCGTTGGCCAATCGCGGCAGGATAATGACAAACTCATCGCCGCCGATGCGGGCGAGGAAATCCGCTTTGCCCATATGGCTTTGCAGCCTGGCCGCGACTGCCTTGAGCAGCTCATCCCCCAGGCTGTGGCCCTGGGTATCGTTGATGAATTTGAACCTGTCCAGGTCGAGGCTAATCACCGCCAACTTGCGTTCATCGTGACGGGCCAGACTGATTTCGTGTTGCAGGCGCTCGGCAAACAACTTGCGATTGGGCAGCTGGGTCAGGGGATCGAAATGGGCCTGGTACCAGATGTCCTGCTCGTACTGCTTGCGGCGACTGATGTCCATAAACAGGCCTATGTGCTGCACCACTTCACCGGCGTCGTTGCGTACCACGGTAATGGCCAGGTATTCGGGATAGATCTGACCGTCCTTGCGCCTGTTCCAGATCTCGCCTTCCCATTTATCCTGGTTGGCCAGTGATTGCCACATGGTTTCATACAGGTGTGGCGGATTGCGGTGGGCGCTGAGCATGGAAGGATTGCGGCCCTTGACCTCCGCCAGGCTGTAGCCTGTGATGCGACTGAAGGCAGGGTTCACCATTTCGATATGGTTATCGGCATCTGTCACCATGATGCCTTCGGCGGAATATTCGAACACTGCGGCCGCACGGCCGAGATCCTTGCGGAATTTCTGGTATTCACTGAGCATCTTGTTCATGGCAAGCGCCATGTCGGCAATTTCGTCCGAGCCCTTGATGTCTATGCTGAGCTCCAGATTGGGATTGTCGGCCATGCGCCGCATATCCCGGGCAATGGCCGCTATCTTGTTCATAAAGCTGGCAATGATTTTGCGCCCCAGCCAAATGGAAGCGATCAAAATCAGGTTGGCCATCAGCAGGTAGAAGCAGATATAAAACAGGGTCAATTTTTGTTGCTGCTGACTCTGCCTTGCAATTTGAAGGCGTATCTCCTGACCCAGGGCATGCAGTTGCCCCAGGCGCTCCTGGGTCAGGGCGTGCCATTGGTCGAGCAACATGGTTTGGCTGGGTTGCTGCAGGGTCGACAGGGCAGCCTTCAGGGGCGGCACAAAGGGCGCCGCCGCTGATGACTTGGGTTGCGGCCGCTGATTGCTGAGACGTTTAAGCTCCAGCAGTCCCTGATGCAGTTGGCCCAGGGCCAGTTGTTGATCTTCGCCAAGGAAGGGGGAACCCAACATGGCATCCAGCAATTGCCGCGCCGCCTGCCAGTCGAGCTGGAACCGCTGCAGATCCGTATTGTCGCCACCTTGCCAGTAGAGCTGGAAGCTCTGCAGCAGGCCGGAACCGGCCACCAGGTGTTCAAGTTCGTTGGCCTGATCCCGCAAACGATATTGGCCCTGTATTTGCCGGCGCAACAGTTCCAGTTTTTGCTGGGTCAGTGAAGCCTGTACCAGACCAAGACCTTGTCTGTGTGCAGGTGAAAAGGTCTCTTTGGCTCGCTGAAGCGTGTGTTCCTGGGCCAGAGCCAAGGCGTTGAAGGCGTCGAGGCTGACCTTGCCGGCCAAAATCAGCGGCACCAGTTCGTTTTCCCTGACGGTCAATTCGGCCAGTTGAAACACTTCCGACAGTTCACCATAGGCCCGGGCCTGTTGCAGATCCTGACTTTGGTACTGTAATTGGCTCAGCAGCAACATCAGCCACTGTTTCAGGGGGCTGAAGGGCAGGGGACCGGCCACACCCACAGCATGTTGATTCTGACGCTGCAATGCCAGTTGATAACCGAGCCGACGGATTTCATCGAGGCAATTTCCGAGGCGCATATCGCCGGGAAGGGGTTGAATTTGCTGCTGTAAATCTTTGACGGCATCGCTTGCCAACAGTTGCTCCAGCAGTTGATTACTGCGCTCTCCCGAGGTCTCAAGCTCGGCCATGGGGCTGTTGGGCCAGGTGAGGAGCAGTAATTGTTCCTGCTGCAATTGCTCCAGCAGCGCGGCTATGTCTCCGGCGACTATGATGGCTTGGCTATTGTGGTTGTCTGCCTTGGTGGCTTGATGCAGTTCCCAGGCCCGGTTCATTCCCATCAGGGCCAGCAGGACCAGGGGCAGAATGGCAAAGAGGATTAACTTTTGCCTCAGACCGAGGTGATGCAGTGACAGCATGTCGTGGGACTCCCTGTTCCGACAAATGGGTGAAAAGGGTTTGGGCCAGGCAGTAGTATCACAGGCGCGGCTTATGAGGCGACCCTTATTTAATGGATTTCTAATCCTGCTCACAAAAAGGAAGTTTCAGTGGCGAAGGGCGATGTTGAGGGTTGCGCCAGCGGTGGCGCAGGCTGCTGTCACTGACTTGGGCACATAAAAAAGGCGGCCAAGGCCGCCTTATGCTGCATTAGCTGCATCAGGCAATCTTGCTCTGGATTTGCAGCCGGTAGGCCACCAGATCTTCGATGCTGAGTACCGGCATGCCGTGGTGATTGGCGAAGCTAACTATTTCCGGCAACTTGGCCATGGTGCCATCGGCATTGGTAAGTTCGCACAGCACCCCGGCCGGGGCCAGGCCCGCCAGTTGCATCAGATCAACAGTGCCTTCGGTATGACCGCGGCGGTTGAGCACACCGCCGGGTTGGGCCCGCAGCGGGTAGACATGGCCGGGTCGTGCCAGATCGTCGGGTTTGGCATCTGCGGCTATGGCGGTCTTGATGGTGGTGACCCTGTCGGCGGCCGACACCCCTGTGGTGACCCCGACCTTGGCCTCTATGCTGACGGTAAAGGCGGTGCCGTACTGGCTGGAGTTGTGCTCCACCATGGGGGGCAAGGCCAGCGACCTGAGTTTGTCATCCGTCAGACACAGGCAAACTATGCCACTGCATTCGCGGATCAGCATGGCCATCTGTGGCACGGTAAGGGACTGGGCGGCAAAAATAAGATCGCCCTCGTTTTCCCTGTCCTCGTCATCGACCAGGAGTACGCCCTGGCCCCGACGCAGGGCGTCCAAGGCGGCTTCCACCCTTTGTTGGGCATTGCCAAAAGCGCTGAGTAAAGACTGATTCATGGTAAAAATCCTTAAAAAATTGAGTTTTACTGAATCAGGGCATGGAGAGACACACCCGCGCCGAAACGCGGGTGGCAGCGAGCCGGGCACGGAAATCCGCGCCTGGCTGTGACCATTCTCTTTCATCCGGACTGAGTCAGAAATCACTGACAACACCGTCGGCTCTGGATTAGCTGCCGTGGCAGTTAACAGCAATGGTTAACTGCCATGGCAGGGACGCCAGATCTGCTGACCCCGTGGCAAGCCACGGGCGCTCGCGGGCTTTTCTCTGTTGAGAATTTACCGCCGGTGGGGAATTGCACCCCGCCCTGAGAATATGCCGCTGTGTGCGGCGCCCGCCATTGTGCCCGTCTTACGCTCCCAAGTCCAAATTATGCCCAAGGCTGAGGCGGACCTGTTCTGTACATAGGGGTGAACAGTGGCGATGACAACTCCGCTGGCTTAAGATGGCGCCACATGCCCGCTTCCAAAGAGACTTTGATGTCAGCCGTATCCCCAACCTTGCCGCCAGCTCCCGTGGCCGACCGCCGTGAACACCAATGGACCGAACACGGCGTGCTGCGCCCGGACCCTTATGCCTGGCTCAGGGACGACAGTCGGACAGATCCCGCAGTCTTGGCGCATTTGGAGGCGGAAAACGGCTATGCCGATGCCCACATAGCCGGGTTTGCGCCGCTAAGGGACAAGTTGTTGGCGGAGATGATCGCCAGGCTGGATCCCGATGAATCCAGCGTGCCCTACCGTTGGCGTAACCATTACTACTACCGCCGCTTCGAGGCTGGTCTGGAATATCCGATGCTGGCGCGCAAGGCCGAATTGGAGGGGCCCGAGCAATTGCTGCTGGATGTGAACCTCCGCGCCGTCGGCAAGGATTACTATGATCTCGGTGGCAGCAGTGTCAGTCCCAACGAGCGCCTGCTCGCCATAGGCGAGGACTGCCTGGGACGGCGCATTTATCGCATCCAGGTGCTGGACCTGGCCACGGGCGAAACGCTGGCGGACAGTCTGGAGAACACCGAAGGGGATCCCGTCTGGGCCAATGACAATCTGCATTTGTTCTATATCGCCAAGGATCCCGTCACCCTGCTCGGCAACAAGGTGTATCGCCACCGCCTCGGCACGCCCCAGAGCGAGGATGTGCTGGTCTACGAGGAGACGGATGACAGCTTCTTTCTCGGTCTCGACAAGACCCTGGATGACAGCCGCATCCTCTTGTATCAGCAGGCAACCCTGACCTCCGAGGTGTCTTTGCTGGATGCCGATGCGCCCCTGGTCCAATTCCAGTCTTTTTTACCGCGCCAGGAAGGCCATGAATACAGCATCGCCAAGCTCGGCGAGCATTATTGGGTGCTGAGCAACCATCAGGCGCCCAACTTCCGGGTGTTTAAGGTCGCGGCCACCGACACGGACGACATGGATAGCTGGCTGGAGGTCTGGCCCCACGCCAGCGAGGTGCGGGTTGAAGACATACTGCTGCTCAACCATGCCCTGGTGTTGCAAACCCGAGAACGGGGCGCAACCCATATCCACACTGTGCCCCATGATGGCAGCGCGCCCTCGCAGCTGAGCTTCGATGAAGCTGCCTACGTGACAGGGCTTGGCACCAACCTGGACCCAGATGCCACCAGCTTACGCATCTGGTATTCCAGCCTCACTACTCCGGATTCGGTATTCGATTATTGCCTGAAAACCGGCGCGCGCACCCTGCTCAAACAGCTAAAGCTGCCACCTGAGTTTTCTCCGGCGCTGTACCACAGCGAGCGCCTGTGGCTTAAGGCCAGGGATGGGGCCGAGATCCCCGTATCCTTGGTATACAGGCGCGGCAAATTCAAGGGCGATGGCAGCAATCCCCTGTACCTCTACGGTTATGGTGCCTACGGCCATGTAGTGGAGCCAGACTTTTCCGCTGCCGCCCTGAGTCTGCTGGACCGGGGGCTGGTGTACGCCATAGTCCACGTCCGCGGCGGCGAGATGCTGGGGCGGGCCTGGTACGACGCCGGGCGCCTGTTTAACAAGCGCAACAGCTTCACCGATTTTATCGACGCCACCCAGGGCCTGTTGGCCCTGGGCTATGGCGATCGCTCGAAAGTGGTCGCCAGTGGCGCCAGCGCCGGTGGCCTGTTGATGGGGGCCGTGGCCAATATGGCGCCCGAGCTGTATCTCGCCATGGCCGCCCACGTGCCCTTTGTCGACATAGTCTCCAGCATGCTGGATGAGACTTTGCCCCTGACCACCAACGAATACGATGAGTGGGGCGATCCCAATGACAGGGCATGCTTCGACTATATGTTGAGTTACTCGCCCTATGACAACATCAGCCGCCAGGCCTACCCCCATCTGCTGGTGACCACGGGGCTGCACGACTCCCAGGTGCAATATTTCGAGCCTGCCAAATGGGTCGCCAGGCTCAGGGAAATGAAGACCGACGCAAATTTGCTGCTGTTCAAAACGGACATGGACACGGGCCACGGCGGCAAGAGCGGCCGTTACCGTCAGTACGAAGACACGGCGCTGGAATACGCCTTCTTTCTGCACCTGCTGGGGTTGGACTGAGATGGCCGCAGCCGACTGGCATCTGTACCTGATCCGTTGCGGCGGCGGTGAGCTCTACACCGGCATCACCACCAACGTGGCCCGTCGCTTTGCCGAACACAGCGGCCCCAAGGGTGCCAAGTATCTGAGGGGCAGGGGGCCGCTGACTTTGGTCTACAGTGAACATGTTGGCGATCGCAGTGCTGCCCTCAAGCGCGAGCTGGCGGTCAAGCGGTTGTCCAAGTCTGCCAAGGAGGCGCTGGTGGCCGAAGCCTTGGCACTAGCTTTGGCGCAGGCGCCTGATAACAGCGAATTGCAAACGGAAAAGGAAACCCCATGAGAAACCCCCGGCGACTGCATGACCACAGGCTTCTGGTGGAAAAACATCGGCTCGACACCCAAGCACCGGCTGCGGACTCGCTGTTCTGGCGCCTGTGGCAGGACGGCGGCAGTGAGCTGGCACATAAGGCGCTGGCGACAGGCTTTGTGCAGGGGATAAGGACAGGGTCATTGGATCCGCGCAGCTACGGCGCCTTTAATGTCAGTGATATCTATTACTGCTGTAAGGGCGCCGATGATTTTGGCGATGCGGCCCTGCGTACCCGGGATCCCGTGCTGCGGGACTTCTTGCTGCACAAGCAGCAAAGTTATGAAAAATATTACCGCGCGGCCTGCCGGGAATGGCGCCTGGCGGATCCCAAGGCCGTACTGCCGAGCGATACCGCCAAGCGTTATTCCGACTTTGAGCGCCGCCTGGCCACAGGGCAGGCTGAGGCGGGTAAAGCGGCCGACCCCATCTACACCCTGATAGCCATGTTGCCCTGCGAGTACCTCTGGGGCTGGTTGGCCCAGCAGCTGTCGCCCGCGACCGATACCAATCTTTACGGCCCCTGGATCAGTAGCAACGCCTGTGTGGCCGGTGCTTTTGCCATAGGCAATTTTATTGAGGCTTATATTGGCGAGCATGCTGTGGATGAAGAGTTGGCGCGGCAACTTTACCTGACCGCCATGGAACTCGAATACCGTAACTTCGAGGGAGCACTGCAATGAGCCGGCGTGAGCTACTCGGGCAGGCGCATAAAAAGTTATGATACTTAAGTTCATCGAATGCACGCCGAAACCGGGAATGCGGGCCGATTTCAGCAAGGCCCAGATGGCATGGGCGCCCATAGCCGGATGTGATGGCTTCATCGCTCAGTTTGGTGGTTGGGACAGCGTCAACGGTCACGCCATTATTCTTGCCCTGTGGCAAAGCGAGCAGGCAGTCGTGAATTTTATGGCGTCGGTTCATGACGGGATTTTTGCTGGCAGCGGCCAAGAGCACACCTACCAGCAATGCAAGGTGCAATATTTCACCCTTGAACAGGACCTGGAAGCGTTGCAACCGGCTTGGCTGTTGAATGCCACCTCGGTGCGCATAGAGCAATATCCAGGTCATATGAAGCAGACCAAACCCTTAACTGGCCCGGGACTCTTGGGTGGGGTGTGGGGTCGCTCAAATCAGGAGTCAGGACATTGCCTGCGTTTATCTTTTTGGCATGACGGAGTGCAAGCGAATGAGCCGGTGGGTGATATGCAGGGTCAATCAGCACATTCAGCCATGTCGACCTGTTTGAATCTACCCCTGTTACCCGAATGGAGGCTGTTGAGCCAGATTCAGTCAGGCTGAGTCAGTCAGCTCCGCCAGCCGGGCTTGGCGATAGGCTTCGTCACGAAACCAGCGCTGCATTTTGGGATAACCGTCGGGGTGGTCCGGTTTTTCACACATAAACCAGCTGTACAGCAAGGGATAACCGAAGCCCCTATTGTCGGCGAAGGCCTCGATCAGGCTCGCGGAAGCGCCACGGTAGCCGTCGGGGTGAAACAGCAATTCGGCTGGCAGGGCGATTTTTTGCAGTGCCGCCCAGGACCAGGCGATGGCGGCCATCTCCTCACCGCCCATGTGCCCCGCATGCTTCATATCGCCGCCAAGCCTGGGCCTGGCATTTTCATCGGTCACGGCAATATGCCCGGCCTCGTGCAGCAGGTCGCCCGGATAGCGCAGCCGCGCCAGGTCTATGAGCAGCTGGCCCCGCTCTATCTTGATGCCGGGCAAGAATGTCTTTTCCTCAAGGGAGGAGAGGCGATAACTCAGCCCTATCTCGTCAAAAAAGCCCAGAATTTTTTGAGTTTCAGTCATTGTGGCCAGCTCCTGCATCAGCGTAAATCGGCCGGAACCGGGTAGTTGGGATGCTCCACCGGAAAGGTTGCCCAGACCGCCGGAATGGGCGCCTCGCGCTGAGCAACCAGCCTTGCCCGCAGTTCGGCTTCATCCACCTTGCCGACCGGATACAGCTCATACCAATGTGGCGGAACATCGGCAGGATTGGCGCGCTCAAGCACCAACGCCATCCATTGGCGTCTGAGCTCAGCCCACTCGGGGCTTTGGCGGCCACTCTCCAATATGCCTGCCATGGGCCTGAGTTCCACATAGATGGTGCGTCGACAGCCGGGGCTGCGCTTGGGCTCAGAACCATGCAATATCATCATGTCCTGCACCAGTATGTCACCGGGCTGTGCCGGCTGCTGCGCCACCCCGGGAATGTCCCAGCCATGTTCGGCGGACAGGTCCTGAATATCGTGCAACCTGTGTTGGGTGCCGGGCACATAGCGCAGGCAACCGTCGCCCGCGGGGGCTGGGTCGAGGTAGATGCCGATATTCAGGTAGGGATAGCTGCGGGGATGTTGTGCTCCCTGATGCCAGTTGATGACAGGATGCGGATGCTGATGCTTATACAGAATATCCAACTGCAAGGGCACTGTGCCGTCACCGCACAGCTGCTGCGCCACCACCAGCATGGCCGGGCAGGCCAGCAGTGCCAGGCTGTCGTCCCAAGCGTCGGCAAAAACATCATCGTAACGCATCAGTCGGGGACCGACTGGGTCCTGTACAACACAGGCATGATACAGTGGTCGTCCCTGTGCCTGGGCCTCCAGGGCCCTACGTTCCAGCTCGGCCGCCCGGGACTGCCAACGCAGCAGCAGTGCCTGTGGCAAGGCCTGTTCCAGCAGTACATAGCCCCGGTCCTTGAGTTGCTGCTGTTGCGAGCTCGAAATATTAAAGTTGGCCATTCCCTTGTCCCCAATGAATTCCAGTGAGTTATTTATTTAGCAGAACTTGTCGGGAACTCAAATTCATCTATCCTAATTTTTGAAATAAAAAACAATAAGCTAGCCATTTTCGTAGCAAGAGCTATCAGAAGGAACTGAGATGAATGCAACGCTGACCTCCCTGTTGGAACATGCTTCCAGCCTGCTGCATAACCCTGTCGATGTCGGTTTGAACCACCCCCATACCCAGGCTATGGCTGAGCTACTGGCTCAGCTGACGGGCATTTCGGCCCATGCCGACATGAACGAATGGCACGATATAGACACCTCCCAGGGCATAGCTATTTCACCGGTGCAAGCCGCCAAATGTCTGCTGGAAACCACTCGTACCCAGGTATTTATGCAGGGCGTGGCCGAGGCAATTAGCGATAAATTGGCTTTCGGATCCCCGGTGAACATACTTTATGCAGGTACAGGACCCTATGGCCTGTTAATGCTCCCCTGGTTGGCGCTGAATCCGGATGCCGACGTGACAGTGACCCTGCTGGATATTCATGAGGAGAATGTCAGCTCGGTCAATCGCTTGGTTGAATTATTCAATATCCGCCATAGGGTCGCTGGGGTTGTCCTGGCCGACGCCACCCGGTGGTGTCCGGGGGACGGAGAGACGTTTGATCTGATCGTTTCCGAAACCATGAACACCCTGCTGTGGCGCGAGCCCCAGGTGTGGATCTTCAGCCATCTGCAGCAATTTCTGCATCCTGACGGCGAGCTGATCCCCAAGGAAATCCGTCTGGGTGCCTGGCTGTATGGTTTGGGGACAAGTGGGAGCCTGCTCAATATGGGCACTTTTTTCCGCCTTGACCGGCACAGCGCGGCGCAGCTGCACCAGGGCAAACGCGAATGTTTGTCTGGCACCTTGGTCATACCCGACGCCATTCCCGCCCAGCCCAGCCTCAAGCTGACCACGGATATAGAGGTGTATGGCGACCACAGCCTGTCTGAAAATCAGTGCAGCTTGAACCTGCCCGTTTATCGGCACGATCAAACGTTTCAGCCCGGCGATCTGCTGCAGTTCAATTACCGACAGCAGCCGTTTCCCGAGTTCATTTGGCATTACCCTGAGCACAAGCCTGTGTTGCCTGACTATCAAGAAACAGGCACTTCGGGGCTGTATCAGCTCAAACGGATGTTCGGCAAATGCCAGTTGAGCAAGAAGGGGTTATTGGACCAGACCATCAGGGAGAGCGAGTGGGCACTGGATCTGATGCTGTTTGATGAACTGAGACTGGGGTTGGAACCGGGACTGCAGGCCCTGTACAGCTGCCGCACCTTTGAGGAGTTTGAGCTTGGGGCGTTGCAAAGCCTGGGCGTAGCGTTCGACCAAGCCCTGGTAGCAGGGGTAAACGCGCGGGTCAGTCAATTTTATGCTGCTCACGCAGCGTCAGGCAGTAATCCGGTCGAGTCACGCCAGGTCCTGACCCGGGAGCAGCTGGAGCATTGGCAGGAGCATGGCTTTTTGGTGATCCCAAATGTGCTGGACAAGGGGCTCTGTGAACGGGCATGTCAAATGCTGTACGACTTTCTGGAAATGCAGCCCGACAAACCGGACACCTGGTACAGGATGACAGGAAAAATGCAAAAGATCATGGTGCAGCTGTTTGAGCATCCACTTCAGGATGAGATCAGAAATACACCTGCAATCCGCGCCATATTCGAAGATCTGTGGCAAACGGACAGACTCTGGATGAGTACCGACAGAATGGGATTCAACCCGCCGGAAAATCCGGCCTGGCAGTTTCCCGGACCAGACCTGCATTGGGACTTGGATTTCAGCAAGCCGATAGCTTTCGGTACCCAGGGATTGCTTTATTTGGCCGATGTGGCCGCTGATCAGGGTGCCTTCTGCTGCGTGCCGGGGTTTCATCGCAAAATCGACACCTGGCTGAAAAGTCTGCCTGAGGGCGCCGATCCCCAAGACCAGGACTGGCGCCTTTGGGACGTCAAACCCATTGCGGCCGAGGCTGGCAGTTTGATTGTCTGGCACCAGGCGCTGCCCCATGGCAGCAGTCCGAATCGAGCGAGTCGACCACGCTTGGTGCAATACCTCAACATGCGGCCGCTGAGATAAGTGTCGTGTTGATCAGCCATCAAAAGCGCTTCATCTTCATCCACATTCCCAGAACCGGAGGTACCAGCCTCAGGCAGCTATTGCTGGCGCGGGTGAAGGATTGCCAACCGCTTGGGTTTCAGCATAGTGGTGCACATACCGAAGGTGAGACTTTTTTCGAGTCCTATCAGAGCTATCTCATCTTTACGGTGATCCGAAGTCCCTGGAGCAGAATTTATTCTTGGTACAAATTAATCAACCACTATGCACCTGCGCTTTGCAGGCCCAACCAGACTTTTGATGATTTTATCCAGGCCCTTGAACATCAAAAGCCCCGCATGCACCAAGTCGACAATTTCCATTTCAATCAGCTGGACTACATCCTGAGCCGCTCTGGTCGCCTCATCACTAACAAAGTGCTCAGATTTGAGAATTATCGGCAAGAGGTGACTCGGCTGTGCAGCGACTTGGGGCTGGAAGGGGTGACTATTCCGCACCTTAATGATGTTGCAGGCTCGTCGTTGCCAGAGGCCTATAGTGAGTATCCCTTTCAGGCTGTGGCGCGCCTCTGTGCCAGGGATATCCGGTATTTCAACTACCCAGATTCTCCCTTTCTCCCTCGGCTCAAATAAACCCTGCCTTTAATGTTGGCCGCATCACAGATTGCTTTTAGATGGAACGGCAGTCAGCGACTGTAAAGGGCAGACGAGGGATAAAATGCCGGAGCAAAAGCGGCCGGCATTCCCGATAAGCCTTGCGACCACAGCAAGAAAAATCGGCCAATTTAAAAATTTCCTGCATTTCTCAAACCCTGTTCTACAGTTATTTACACCCAAGCAGCAATTGTTTGTTGCTTCAAGAAAATAAAAATGCAGCAGGGAAGCAGATGCAAAAATTCATCCCCCCAAACGGGTTACACATTCGTCCGTCCCGTCCCACAGATAAAGTGTTCTTGGAAAAGCTTCACCATGCCAGCCGACAGGATCTGCAATTGATCGACGGTGAGCGTGACTTCATTGAATCTATCCTGGCTATGCAATACCGGGCACAAACCCAAGGGTATGGTGATAAATACCCCAATGCCATGTACTTCATCATAGAGAAACATTGGGAGCCCATAGGCAAGGCGACGGTGGATTTCGGACACAATGAGGTCAGACTCGTCGATATTGCCTTCATGCCCCAGGCCAGGGGACATGGCTTCGGTCGCGCGATAATCCAGTCTTTCCAACAGGCGGCTGCCCAGTCGGGTGTGCCCATGACTCTGACCGTATTGCAGCAAAATCAGGCTGCAATGCAACTCTATGCTGCGCTTGGCTTTACCGTGGAGTGCTATCAGGAGCCCTATTACCTGATGAGCTGGTATCCACCGGTCAATAAGGTCGCGAGCAGCAGCTGAAGCAAGAAAACAAGCTTTAAAAACCTGCGGCAAAAGCGCCAGTAATTGCGATGTTGGTCGCTTATGCCTTGTCTGAACCGTCAACAAAGGAAAAAGGATGATGGAAAAATTCACCAAGGAAACACTCGAGGGTTTGATTGGAAAGAGCATCACGGCCTGCAAAGCAGACAGCGGCGGGGAATTGGCCGAACTGGTAGTGGAAAAAGTGTCCGATGGCAAATTGAACTCGGCTGAATTCAGCAGTATGTCGGTTGAATTGTCGGGCCTGCCTGAGGCGCACCTTCCTGAATCGACCTACCTGTTCAAGCATGACGCCTTTGGTGAGGTGCTTTTGTATATGTCCCCCTACGACATAGATAAGTACCAAATCATAGTCTCAAGGAAGAAGACCAGCTAAGCCAACGAAAACCAGCGTATCGGAACGAGTAAGGAGAAATACCATGTCAGAGCCTTTTATCGGTCAGATCAACATGTGGGCAACAATATTTGCCCCTGTGGACTGGTCATTGTGTGAAGGACAGCTTATCACCACCGCTTCTCAGCCCGCATTGTTCAGTCTGTTGGGTTCAATGTACGGCGGCGATGGCAGGACCAATTTTGCACTTCCGGACTTGAGAGGTCGAACGCCTCTTGGTATCGGAAACTACCCGTATCCAGGCTACATGCTCAGCTATGATCAAGGGCAAGCCGGTGGCCTGAGCCAGGTAACCCTGGATACAGATCAAATAGCCCATAATCACGAGATGTGGGCAAGTTCCTCAACGGCAGATATTGCACTTCCCATCCTTTCGAGCAGCAGTTTCCAGTTTGCGACACCTCCGGTGACGCCTTTATATGCACGTAACGGCGGTGCTACTTCCAAGTTGAATGATGCGAGTATTAGCTCAACTGGCGGTGGCCAATCACACTTCAATGTGCAGCCCAGTCTGTCGATTCGTTTTGCCATAGCAATTGATGGCATTTATCCGAGCCGGAATTAAAGGAGACAAACAATGGAAGGTTTTCTCGGGCAAATAACGTTATTCGCGGGTTCTTACGCGCCCGCAAAGTGGACCTTTTGCCAAGGTCAGTTGCTGCAGATAAGTGGCAATGAGGCATTATTTTCTTTGCTTGGTACCAGCTTCGGTGGTGATGGCCGCACAACGTTCAGGCTCCCTGACTACAGGGGATACATTCCCGTGGGGCAGGGGATAGCAGGTTCCGGGCCCGCAGGCAGCACCACGTACCCTGCCGGCACCGTGATGGGGGTCGAAAGGGTGACACTGACTGAGCAGCAAATTCCGGCTCACAATCACCCGCTTAATGTCAGTAACGAGGATGCGAATCTGCTCAGCGCACAGCAGGCGCTCTTGGGTTCAGGGGAGCATTTTTTGGCAAGCACTTCCGAGTCGCGTTTTAGTGGCCCTATGTACAATGGAATCATTACTTCCTCTGGAACCGGGGATGCCCACTCAAATGTCATGCCGACACTGTGTTTGAATTTCATTATGTGTATTGTCGGCACATACCCATCCAGAAGTTAAGGAGCAAAGAAAATGGCCGATTGTTTTATAGGAGAAGTGCGGATAACCGCCGCCAACTTTACCCCCTACCTGTGGAGCAGCTGTCAGGGGCAGGTTGTACCGATATCTCAGAATCAAGCACTGTTTGCCATTATAGGAACCCTGTATGGCGGTGACGGTCGGGTTAGCTTCGGATTACCCAACCTGATGGGCAGAACCGTATTTTCTGCGGGGGCCAGCCCCGGTTTAACCCAACGCTTTTTGGCTCAGAACTATGGCACCCCCTTTGTCGCACTGAGTGAGAGCGAGTTGCCGAGTCATGAGCATAGTGTTGCGGCCCGAGTGGGCAATTTCGGTGAACAAACCTCAATTGCTGAAAACAGTTTTATTTCTACCGCATTTGACGGTACCGGTGCGTCAACGCCCAGCTATTTGCGTAATCCGCCCGGTGAAGGTCAAACCATGTTTGACAACGACGCTGTTGGCAACTGTAGCAGTCAGCCATACGCCGCCGAACATGAAAACCGTCAACCCTTCCTGGCACTAAGATTTATGATTGCCATGGATGGCTACTTTCCTCCCCGCAGTTAAGCGTGTGGCCTTCGGCGTTATGGTTGCCGAAGGCCTTTTCACCGGGATAAATGTGGCTGCCGAATCATGCCGCTGTGACAGAAAAGGGTATTGAAGCTATGACATCAATACCCTTTTCTGTATTGTTTTCTTGAACTAAGTGCGCTTGGATAGCAATTGAATACCATGTATGTGACCTGTCGATTAATGTACTTGCTGGCCGCGCTTCCCTTATTGCCTCTTTGTTCGGGAGAATTGGCCGCAAAAGAAGCCGATGAAACCATAGGCTTTTTCAATCTTGGAGAGAGGATTGAGCTGAGCCGCAATGAAGATGCGCCTTTTTTTCAGAGCAGTCTGGGGATTAAGTTTCAGGTCAGCGAACGCTTGATCGTTCTAACATCGCTTGGCGCCGACACCCTCCAGCAAGTCCATCCCGGCATAGTGAAAGTGCAACAACTTGCGAGCCTGGCAAAAGAAGACGTTTTTTTGCTGACCTTGACTCCGGGCGCCAGGACTCAGGTATTCACCTTGTTGGCGCAGCACCGCGGGATCCGTCTTGTGCAGCCCGATCTGGCGCAAGAAGCCAAAAATTACTCTGCCACAACTCAGAGCACAGCTCAGGTTTCACCACTGCAGCCCTTTATCCCCCAACCCCCATGTAACCCGCACTGCTACCAAGCGCGCATTGCCATTATTGATGATGGTTTTGACTTCAATCACAACGAGTTTTCCGAGCTGGAGGTGCTGTTTTCCTACGATGCAGACACCCGGCAGGCCGATGCCTCACCCAAAAGCCCGGCAGATTTTCACGGTACCATGGTTGCCGGTATTCTTGGTGCCAAACAGGATAATAAAGGTGCAGAAGGTCTGGCTCCGGATGCAGGTATCATTGCCATTCGTCAGGTCAGCACCTGGACGTCCGACATGATACTGGCGTTTTCGGTGGCCAGAATGATGCGCGCCGATATTATCAATGTCAGCTGGACTCTGCCTTTCTTGCCCCAGCCCCTGGCGGAATTGCTGGAGGACATGCTTAAGGAACCCAGTGCGCCTTATATAGTGGTCGCGGCCGGAAATCTCGGCCTGGATGCGTGTGAAAAAAACGCATTGACCACTATTGCATCCGTGTTGACCGTTGGCGCCAGAAATCGCAATGGTGACGTTGCGGCTTTTTCAAACCGCGGAAACTGTGTTGATCTCTATGCTCCCTTTGGCCTCAAAAGTGTTACGCCCAAGGGCTATGGCCTGTTAGGTGGCACTTCCTCTTCGGCCGCATTTGTATCCGGTGTGATAGCCCATCAATTGCGCTTGGGGCGCAGACCTTCCCGGAGTGAATTGGTTGAGGTGATGAATCAGCTCGGAAAGCCCGACGTGGCCAGATGATATTTACTTCTTTCTCTTTGTTATACCTTGCGTCTCTATCAAACCCCTTCTAATTTTAACTAGCGTGTTAAATGCATACATAAAAATGAATACTTGGGCTTGGTGTAATTGGATTATGCCCGGGTGCAAATAATGTAAAGCCGGCAGTCAGCATCCGGGCTGAATCGGCAAGCCAAAAAATATTGAGGCTAAGGAAGGTCAATAAATCCATGGATAATAATAACAATGTGGCGCTATCCAGCGAAGTCATCAAAGAGGATTTCAATTTTTCAAGTCGCCATAGCGACAACCTGCCCGCTATTCTGGATGCTCTTAACATATCCCTGGCCGTAACCAGCTACCAGTCCCAGCAACTGATACTGATCAGAACCCAAGAAGGTCGGCTCGATACGAATCTAAACACTTATCCCAGACCTATGGGGATCTACTCCGATGGGCAACGTATTACTCTTGGCACCCTTAATCAGGTCATAGATTTCAAACGCAGCGACAGCATATTGCACAAGATCAGAGATGGCCTGCTGGATGACTCGAGTCAGTTGCCGAGTAAATTGCAGGAGCGTGATAGCGATTCTGTTCAGCAATACCTTGCCCGAAGAGCCGAACAGCTGGACGAAATTAAAAATGCCGACGCCTTGTTTGTGCAACGGGCATCCCTGAATACGGGCATGATCAATATCCACGACATTGCTTGGGGCAACGAGGGACTGTGGGTCGTTAATTCCACCTTTTCCTGTTTGGCGACTCTGGATCCTGAATACAATTTTATTGCACGCTGGATCCCACCTTTTATCACCGAATTGCAACCCGAAGACAGGTGCCACCTGAATGGCATGGCCATGCTCGACGGCGAGCCCAGGTATGTCACCACATTCAATCAGGCGAACAGCCAGGATTCATGGCAAGAGTCCCCTCAATTGGATGGCACCCTCATTGACGTCAAGTCCGGGGAAACACTGCTAACCGGCCTTATCATGCCGCATTCGCCCCGCTGTTATGCCGGTCAGGTGTATTTCTGCAATTCGGGCACGGGCGAGATTCAGATATATAACCCCAAAAACAGGCAAACCCGCACCCTGTGCAAGTTACCGGGATTTACCCGGGGAATCACTTTTGTCGGCGAACTTATGTTGGTCTGCACCAGCAAATTAAGAGCATCGGAACGAGCCGCAACGATTCCTCTTCAGACAGAACTTCCCCCGGGAAATAGTATTTGTGGCATTTGGTTGCTTGACCCTGAAACAGGCACTCAATTGGCCAACCTGCAATTTACAGGTGATGTTGAGCAAATTTATGACATTGCCGTGATCCCTCATTGTCGGGTGCCTGAATTGGCCCGCCAGGAAGATGCGCTGACTCGGCATCTGTTTGAATTCAGACAGGAGATAAGGTTATGACATTGTTGGCATCAAAGAAAAAGATGCTGGGTGCCTTGATTCCGGCATTGTTGGCCAACGGTGCCTTTGCCGGTGTCAGCTCCAGCCGCAGAACAAGCCATTCTGCCAGCGCCGAAATCAACACCACGCGACAAGTGGAGTTAACACCTAACCCATTTGCGGCCTTTACCGGAGCTCAGCGTACCCAAGACCTATCGACGGCCCAAGCCACCCTGGCGTTTTTGCAACAACAAGGCCTGCTTGAGGTTCAGCACAGTCTTGATTCCAGTGTGAGTGGTGATCAAGGGCTTAGAAAAGAGTTTGCTGCGTCCTGTTTGGTCAATGGCAACAACTGTGTTACCTGGTATAACCAAACAACCTGTACCGCTGCGGTTGGCGGACAATGGTTCCCAACCAACAACAGCTGTGCCGTCGGCGGCAACAATCCTGTGTTTACCAATGCCGCTAGCGCAAACTTTGCCGAAAATGGCACCGGGACAGTTTTGGATATCAATGCAAACGACGGTGATGGTGGAGGCGCCGATTCCGGTATTTCCTACGGCAAGAGCGGGACGGATGCCAGTGTTTTTAACCTGAATTCCAGCACGGGGGTGCTGACTTTTATTTCGCCGCCGAATTTTGAAAGCCCCACGGATAGCAATACGGACAATGTGTATCAATTGACCATCACTGCGACGGACAGTGATGGTTCAACCAATCAGAACATCACAATTACGGTCACAGATGTGGATGAAATCGCCCCAACCGTGACCTCGGTAAGTGTACCGGCCAACGCCACTTATATTGCCGGACAGAATCTGAACTTCATTATTAACGCCAGTGAGGCTGTGGTCGTGAATACCGGAGGTGGCACACCACAACTGGGCATCACCATAGGTGCCACCTTGCGTCAGGCTACTTACCTGTCGGGCAGTGGCACCAGTGCCTTGCTATTCAGATACACTGTGCAATCGGGCGATTTGGACAGTGATGGCATTGCCGTTGGCACCTTATCAGCCAATGGTGGCACTCTGCGTGATGCCGCCCTCAACGATATGAATGTCACCTTAAACTCCGTGGGGTCAACCACCAACGTCCTGGTGGATGCGATAGTGCCTACAGTCTCTTCGGTGACTGTTCCGGCCAACGGCACCTATGTCGCCGGACAAAACCTGGATTTCACAGTGAATACCAGTGAAAACGTCACAGTGAACACAGGCGGTGGCACGCCACAAATGGCCATCACCATAGGCGCAACCACCCGCCAGGCAGTTTACCAGTCGGGCAGCGGCACCAGTGCACTGGTGTTCCGTTACACAGTACAGTCAGGCGACGCCGACAGCGATGGTATTGCGGTAGGGGCACTGTCCGCCAACGGCGGCACCTTGAAAGATTCCGTTGGCAACGATATGAACCTGACGCTGAATTCTGTGGGTTCAACCACCAGTGTGCTGGTGGATGCGTTAGCACCGACAGTGTCCTCGGTCAGTGTACCGGCCAACGGCACCTATATTGCCGGGCAGAACCTGGATTTCACCCTGAATACCAGCGAGGCTGTCACGGTGAACACCAGCGGTGGCACGCCACAAATTGCCATCACCATAGGCGCTACGACGCGTCAGGCCGTCTATGTCTCGGGCAGTGGTACCAGCGCGCTGCTATTCAGATATACAGTGCAATCGGGCGAACTGGATACCGACGGCATAGCTGTCGGGGCGCTTTCCGCCAATGGCGGCACCTTGCGGGATGCCGCAGCCAATGATCTCAACACCACCCTCAATTCGGTGGGGGCAACCACCAGTGTGCTGGTGGATGCGGTTGCACCGACAGTGTCCTCGGTCAGCGTGCCGGCCAACGCCACTTATATCGCCGGACAGAATCTGAACTTCATCATTAACGCCAGTGAGGCTGTGACCGTTAACACCGGAGGTGGCACACCACAACTGGGCATCACCATAGGCGCCACCTTGCGTCAGGCAACTTACCTGTCGGGCAGTGGCACCAGTGCGCTGGTTTTCAGATACACAGTACAGTCGGGCGATTTGGACAGCGATGGCATTGCCGTTGGCACCTTATCAGCCAACGGTGGCACCCTGCGTGATGCCGCCCTCAACGATATGAATGTCACCTTAAACTCCGTGGGGTCAACCACCAACGTCCTGGTGGATGCGATAGTGCCTACCGTTTCTTCGGTGACAGTCCCATCCAACGGCACCTACGTCGCTGGACAGAACCTGGATTTCACCGTCAATACCAGTGAAAACGTCACAGTGAACACAGGCGGTGGCACGCCACAAATGGCCATCACCATAGGTGCAACCACCCGGCAGGCAGTTTACCAGTCGGGCAGCGGTACCAGTGCCCTGGTGTTCCGTTACACAGTACAGTCAGGCGACGCCGACAGCGACGGTATTGCGGTAGGCACTCTTGCAGCCAACGGTGGCACCTTGAAAGACTCCGTTGGCAACGATATGAACCTGACGCTGAATTCAGTGGGTTCAACCACCAGTGTGCTGGTGGATGCGTTAGCACCGACGGTGTCCTCGGTCAGTGTACCGGCCAACGGCACCTATATTGCCGGGCAGAACCTGGATTTCACCCTGAATACCAGCGAGGCTGTCACGGTGAACACCGGCGGTGGCACGCCACAAATTGCCATCACCATAGGCGCCACGACGCGTCAGGCCGTCTATGTCTCGGGCAGCGGCACCAGCGCGCTGCTATTCAGATATACAGTGCAATCGGGCGAACTGGATACCGATGGCATAGCTGTCGGGGCGCTTTCCGCCAATGGCGGCACCTTGCGGGATGCCGCAGCCAATGATCTTAACACCACCCTCAATTCGGTAGCTTCAACCACCAGTGTGCTGGTGGATGCGGTTGCACCGACAGTGTCCTCGGTCAGCGTGCCGGCCAACGCCACCTATATCGCCGGACAGAATCTGGATTTCACCGTCAACATGGATGATAACGTAACGGTGAATACCGGCGGTGGCACGCCGCAAATAGCCATCACCATAGGCACAACAACACGGCAAGCCACCTACCTGGCGGGCAGTGGCTCCAGTGCCTTGGTTTTCAGATACACAGTGCAATCGGGCGATCTGGATACCGATGGCATTACCGTAGGTTCACTCTCAGCCAACGGTGGCACCCTGCGTGATGCCGCAACCAACGATCTCAACACTACTCTTAATTCGGTGGGATCAACTGCCAGTGTGCTGGTGGATGCAGTTGCACCTACAGTGTCCTCGGTCAGTGTGCCTGCCAACGGCACCTATATCGCCGGACAGAACCTGGATTTCACCGTCAATACCAGTGAAAACGTCACGGTCAACACAGGCGGCGGCACGCCACAAATGGCCATCACCATAGGTGCAACCACCCGCCAGGCCGTCTATGTCTCGGGCAGCGGCACCAGTGCCCTGTTGTTCAGATACACAGTGCAATCCGGTGATGAAGATATCAATGGTATTGCGGTAGGCGCTCTTGCAGCCAACGGTGGCACCTTGAAAGACTCCGTTGGCAACGATATGAACCTGACGCTGAATTCTGTGGGTTCAACCACCAGTGTGCTGGTGGATGCGGTTGTCCCGACCGTTGCCATCAGCTCCACTTCCTCGGGAACAGTGAACGGTCAGTTTGATGTGACCTTCACTCTGAGCGAAAGCAGCAGCGACTTCACTGCTGCCGACATCACGGTCGGCAACGGCAGTAAGGGCAGCTTCAGTGGCAGTGGCACCAGTTACACCCTGGCTGTGACCCCTTCAGGCGATGGCGCGGTGACGGTTGATGTGGCTGGAGGCGTGTTCAGCGATGCGGCCGGCAACGGCAACACGGCTGCGACCCAGTTCAGCATCAATGCCGATATCACCCCACCAAGCATTGCAATTTCCAGCACCGCCTCGGGTACGGTCAATGGTCAGTTTGATGTGACCTTTACCCTGAGCGAAAGCAGTACAGACTTCGATGCGGCCGACATCACTGTCGGCAATGGCACCAAGGGCGCCTTGAGTGGCAGCGGCAGCAGCTACAGCCTGACTGTGACCCCAAGCGCCGATGGCCAGGTGACGGTTGATGTGGCGGGCGGAGTGTTTACCGATGCGGCCGGCAACAGCAACACGGCGGCAACCCAGTTCAGCATCGCCGCAGATGTCACTGGGCCCAGTGTGGTTATTGGTTCCAGTTCTTCCGGCACGGTCAACGGCCCGTTTGACGTGACCTTTACCCTGAGCGAGAGCAGCACCGACTTCACTGTGGATGACATCACGGTGGGTAACGGCACCAAGGGCGCCTTAAGTGGCAGTGGTAGCAGCTATACACTGACGGTGACGCCTTCCGCCGATGGCGCTGTCACTGTCGATGTGGCAGGTGGTACCTTTACCGATGCAGCCGGCAATGGCAACAACGCCGCTACCCAGTTCAGTATTGCGGCCGATGTCACTGCCCCCAGCGTGGCCATTTCCAGTACGGCTTCCGGCACGGTCAACGGTCAATTTGATGTGACCTTCACCTTAAGTGAAAGCAGCTCAGACTTCACCGTGGATGACATCACGGTCGGCAACGGCAGTAAGGGCAGCTTCAGTGGCAGTGGCACCAGTTACACCCTGGTCGTGACCCCAAGCGCTGATGGTTCTGTGACGGTTGATGTGGCAGGTGGTGTGTTTACCGATGCGGCCGGCAACGGCAACACGGCCGCGACCCAGTTCAGCATCAACGCCGATGTGTCGGCACCGACCTTAAGTAGCTCATCGCCCTTCGATGACGAGGTCAATGTGGCCACTACGGTCACGCCGGTACTGAACTTCAGTGAGACGGTACAACTTGGCAGCGGCAGCATCAGCCTGCAAGAGGCGGGCGGCAGCAGCTTCGAGAGCTTTGATGCCGGCACAGGTATGGGCGATAACGGCGGCTCGGTGGCGGTGCTGGGCAGTGCCCTGACCATCACCCCCGGTGCGGCGCTGCGGACCGGTAAGCATTACGCCATCCATATTGACAGCGGCGCCATCACCGACAGCAACGGCAATGCCTATGCGGGTATCAATGATGACACCACACTCAACTTCCTGGTACGACCCAAGCTGGTGCTCAGTGTCGACAAGACAGAGATCAGTGAGCCCCACAGCGAAACCGCAACAGTGACCCTGTCGCTGCAGGACGACGGTGGCAATGCCTTTGTCGCCCTGTCGGATGTGGACGTGATATTGGCCCTGAGTGGCACTGCGACATTGAACAGCGATTACGGTCTGCTTGGCAGCAACTTCACCGAGGGTACCTTGACCCTGACCGTACCCGCAGGTTCAGACAGCAGCACCCTGAGTGTCACCGCCATTGATGACGTGGTGAGTGATGACGGCGAAACCATTGCGGTCGACATCGACTCTGTCTCCAGTGGCAATGCCACCGAGGTGACTGCCCAGTCGGTGAGCATCACTGTGAATGAAAACCGGACGCCAACCCTGACGGGCATGCCTGCCAGTTTCACCATAGTGGAAGATGAGGTCAGCAATATCGACCTGTCGGCTGTGGTACTGGCCGATGCCGATAATGACCTGCTGAACCTGGTGTTGTCGGTGGACAGCGGTACCCTGACATCGCCCCTGGGCAACAGCGGTAATGTCACAGTAGTGGGCTCGGGCACAGATGCCATGGTGCTGACAGGGCTGGCGGCAGATCTGAATACCTTCCTCGACAACGCCAACGCGGTGGCCATTACCACAGCGCAGGATCAAACCGTGAACATCGTCCTCAGCGCCGCACCGAGCGATGGCTTGGCAAACGGCAGCATGAGTCAGGCCACGGTCAGCGTGACCCCGGTCAATGATGCGCCGACCGGCAGTGTGACCATCTCAGGAATGGCCGTTGAGGATGCCATGCTCACCGCCAGCAACACGCTCGCAGACGTGGAGGGTCTGGGCACCATCAGCTACCAGTGGAACCGCAACGGCGTGCCTGTCTTGGGTGCTACTGCCGCCAGCTATCTGCTGGGTGATGTGGACGTGGGTGGCCTGATGACTGTGACCGCCAGCTACACAGATGGTCAGGGCACGTCCGAGAGTGTGACCTCGGCCGCGACGGCGGCGGTGACCAACATCAACGATGCGCCCACCGGGACTGTGTCCATCAGCGGGGTGGCGCTGGAAGGGGAAACCCTGACCGCCAGCCACAACCTGGCCGACGATGACGGTCTGGGAGCCGTAAGCTTCCAGTGGTTGCGCGAGAACGCCGTGATTGCCAACGCCAGTGGCAGCAGCTATCTGCTGGTTGCCGCCGATATTGGCAGCCGCATCAGCGTTCGCGCCGGTTACACCGACGGCCATGGTACCGCCGAAGCCGTCGACTCGGCCCAGACCGAGGCGGTGGTGGCGGCCAACAAGGCGCCGGTGGCCAATAACAGCCAGGTCAGTGTCGATGAAGACAGCAGCATAGCGATAGAGCTGGATGCGACAGATCCGGACCAGGACACCCTGACAGTGACCCTGGTGACCGAGCCTGTCAACGGTGAGCTGCTGCAGCAAGGGTCGCTGTGGCTGTACACCCCCAATGCCGACTTTAACGGCGATGACAGCTTCAGCTACAGCGTATCCGATGGCTCGTTGAGCTCAGGCACAGCTACGGTCAGCATCATGGTGACCCCGGTCAACGACGCGCCGGTGGCGGTGGCGGATGCCTTTGAGCTCGGCAGTGATTCGGGGCAGTTCAGCGCCTTCAACTTGCTGGCCAACGACACCGACATCGATGGCGATGCCCTGACCCTGTATCAGGTCAGCACCAACCTGGGCGAGGCCAAGGTGGTGGATAACCAGCTCAGCTACCGTGCGCCCCTGGGCTATCAGGGCTCTGTGGTGGTCAACTACACAGTGCGGGATGCGGCCAAGGCCGAAAGCAGTGCGGTGGCGACCCTGACTGTCAGCTCCACGGCAGCGGGGATAGTGCTGACACCACCGGCGGATGTGACCGTCAATGCCTCCGGCTTGTTTACCAAGGTTGAGATGGGCACAGCGGTGGCCACGGCCGGTGGTGAGAGCCTGCCGGTAACGGTGGACAGCAGTGGCTTCTTCCGGCCCGGCGCCCACAAGGTGACCTGGTCTGCCGCCGACGCTGACACTACTGTGTCTGTGACCCAGGCGGTGAACGTAGTGCCTCAGGTGAGCCTGAGCAAAGACCAGACCGCCACCGAAGGCAGTGACGTGAGCTTCCGGGTGATTTTGAACGGTAATGCGGTGAGCTATCCGGTGGAAGTGCCCTACAGCATTGGCGGCACGGCAGCCACCAATGGGGCAGATCACGATTTGGTGGATGGCAGCGTGATGTTCAACCAGGGTGAACTGGAGAAAACCGTGTCGCTGCACCTGGTGGACGATGGCAGCACCGAAGGCACAGAGACCCTGGTGGTGACCCTGGGCGCCCCGACCCATGCGGTGCTCGGACCCAAGGCCAGTCATACCCTGACGATAGTGGAGAGCAACGTGGCGCCCAGTGTGGTACTGAGTGCCACCCAGGGCGATAGTCAGACCCGCATTGTCAGTCAGGACGGTGGCTTGGTGACTGTGACAGCCACTGTCACCGACCCCAACACGAGTGACAGCCACATCTTTGACTGGTCGCAGAGTGATAACGCGCTGGTCGACAGCGACAGTGACGATACCACCTTCAGCTTTGACCCATCGGCGCTGTCACCTGGCTTCTACAAGTTGCGGGTGGCGGTGAGTGACGGCGACAAGACAGGCATGGACCGGCTGAAGCTGCGGGTCGAGGCGGCGCTGCCGACACTGGATACCGGCGACAGCGACGGTGACGGCATCAACGATAACGATGAAGGCGCGGGTGACAAGGATGGTGACGGTATCCCGGATTACCTGGATGCGGTCAACCTGGCCCGCAACGTGGTGCAGGAGACTCCGGGCAGCAGCAACAGCTTCCTGATGGAAACCGAACCCGGTCTGGCATTGAGCCTGGGGGATGTGGCGTTCCGCGCCAACGGCAGTGACACAGGTGTCAGCAACAGCGATGTGGGGACCCATGGCCATGGGGGCGCAGGTGCATCGGACGACACCGGCTTCAGCTACAGCAACGGTATGTTCGACTTCAACGTAGAGGAACTGCCGCTGTCGGGTCAATCGGTCAACATAGTGGTGGCCCAGTTTGCGCCGGTGCCGGCCAATGCTGTGTACCGTAAGCTGATGCCGGGTGGTTGGCAGGACTTCGTGGTTAATGCCAACAACGCCGTGGCCTCGGCATCCGGTGCCGAGGGTTACTGCCCACCACCGGGTGATGCGGCTTACAGCACAGGTCTGACCGAAGGCCACTGGTGCGTGCAGTTGACCATTGAGGACGGTGGTCCGAACGATGCCGACGGCGAAGTGAACAGCGCCATCGACGATCCGGGTGGTCTGGCGGTGCCGGCCGGCAGCAACAATGCGCCAATGACGACCGCCGATGTGGTGACCATGAAGCGCAACGCCAGTATCGACATTGATGTGCTGGCCAATGACACCGACGTTGACGGCGACAGCCTGATGTTGACCAGCGTGAATGCCGACCTGGGTCAGGTGAGCATAGTGGACAACCAACTGCACTATGTGGCCGAAGCCGGCCACCTGGGTGAGGCGAACCTGAGCTACGGTGTCAGTGACGGCCAGGGTGGCTCGGCCAGCGGCAAGGTGACCGTGTCTGTGTTGCCGAACCAGGCGCCGGTGGCGGCTCCTGATACGGCCTCGGTGCATAGTGGCAACAGCGTGGTTATCGAGGTGCTGGCCAACGACAGCGACCCGGATGCGGATGCGCTGACGGTGACTGCGGCCAGTGCGCTCCATGGCACCGTGGTGATCAACGCCGGCAACAGCCTGACTTATACGCCGACAGTGGGTTATGACGGCACGGATACGCTGAGCTACAGCATCAGCGACGGTGACGGCGGCGAAGCGCAAGGCACTGTGACCATAACGGTATCGGCGATGGAGACGGTGACCATTACCAACCGTTCCTCCGGCGGTGCGTTGCACTTCTGGACGCTGGGCGCGCTGCTGCTGGGCCTCTGGCGCCGTCAGTCGAAAAACAATAAACAGGGAGTCAATGCCAAATGAGAATAGGGACAGGGTTAATCGTATTGGCACTGTGGAGCACGGCGGTGACGGCTGAGCCCTTCGAGCTGGGGCTGTGGCTGGGTCAGGCCTCGACGGACCTTCGCGGCGACAGTGCTGACATAGAGAGTGCCGATATAGTGAGTGTTGATGACAATGACACCAGTTGGGGAGTGGAGCTCGGTTACGCCCTGACGGACGACTTCGGCTTGACCCTGGGGTATGTGGACCAGGGCGAGGGCACCCTGGTGCTGCAGACCGACACCATCACGCCTGAGGCCTATCACCAGCAGGTGCGTGAAGTAGCACCGCTGCTGGCCGAAGGGGTGACGCTCGGCGGTGTCCTGCGCTTCCAGGTGGCGGAGCAGTTCTCGCTGTTTGCCGAAGCGGGCGCCTTCTTCTGGGAGTCGAAGGTGAAGAGCAGCAACGGCACTGAGACGCTGAAGACCAACTTCGACGGCACCGACATGTACGTTGGCGCCGGGGCCAGCTACCACTGGTCACCCCAGTGGTCGGCGTCGGTACGCTATCGGTACTACCACCTGGATGAAACCGTGAACGATTGGTCGGTGGGACTCAGCTACCGCTTCTGATGTTGTCTGTTTAACCCAGCACAAGAGGGCGCCCATGGCGCCTTCTTTTATGTTGCATCTTGAACTGACCGATCAACGTTGCGTAAGAACTACACTGCAGTTGCGCAAGATCTGCGGCGGCTCGGCTCGTATTGGGGTATAACACTGCCTTGGCAACAACTCTGATAAACAAGGAATACACCATGGAAGACTTTCTTGCCCTGAACCGCGATGGCTGGGATACCCGCACCGAGTTGCACCTTGAATCTGAATTTTATGACCTGCCTGGCTTTTTGGCGGGAAACACCAGTTTGCGGGAAATCGAGCTGGCGGAATTGGACGTGCGGGGCAAGCATTTGTTGCACCTGCAATGTCATTTTGGTCTGGACACCCTGTCGTGGAAACGCCGGGGTGCGGCCTCGGTGACCGGGCTCGACCTCTCGCCCAAGGCCATAGCGGCCGCCCGGCAGATAGCGGCCCAGGCGGACATTGATGCCAGTTTCGTCTGCGGAGATGTATTGCAGGCCAGAACCCTGGTGAAGGGGGAGTTTGATCTGGTATTTGTTTCCTATGGCGCCTTGTTGTGGCTGCCGGATTTAACGGCTTGGGCCCAGACCGTGGCCTCCTGTCTCAAGCCCGGCGGTATGCTGTATTTGGCGGAGTTTCATCCTGCCAAGGCGCTGCTGGATGGCTATGACTATTTCCACACCGGGCTGGCCGAAGTGGAGGAGGATGGCAGTTACACGGAAAACAGTCGTGATACCAAGTCAACTCTGGTCAGCTGGTCCCACGATCTGGGGGCCATATTGTCGGCACTCCTGGCGGCGGGCTTGGTGGTAGAGACTTTTCGGGAGCACGATTTCAGCCCCTATAATTGCTTTGCCAACCTGATCGAGGAAGAGCCGGGCCGTTATCGCCAGCGACTCAATGGCAAGGTGGTGCCCATGGTGTTTTCCCTGCAAGCTCGCAAGCCCTGAGCTGTCCCGCTCCCATTCCCGGTCGGTCTTTGCATGTTCTGTAAAGTGGATTGATTGGCGCCCCTCAGGGCCTGCCACTATGCTCAGAGTGTACCCGGACGCTTGCCGGGGGAGTGCAGGGATTGCCGGGAGAAAGAATGACACCCTATAGCCTGTTGCCCTTATTGTTCTGCCTGCTCATGGCACAAGCCTGGTCGGCACCTGGAACTACCAGCCAGATTGTGCTGGTGGAGTCACAGCGTTCGGCACGGGATGCCAGTCATGATTTCTATGTGGATTTACTGCAACTGGCGCTGAACAACAGTCGTGAGCGGTGGGGCGAGGCCAAGGTCGAAGAGGTGAGCGGTGATTTCTCCCAATCCCGGGCCTTTGCCGCACTCAACAGTGGCCAGTTGCATGTGTTCTGGGCCGGCACCAGCAAGCAAAGACAACAAAGATTCAGGGCCATAGAGGTACCCTTGTTTGCCGGTTTACTGGGGGTTAGGGTGCCGGTGATCCGCCGGGACAGGTTGGCAGAGTTTCGCGGTTATCAAACCTTGGTCGACTGGCAAGGGCTGCTGGCGTGCCAAGGGTCGCAATGGCCGGATTCGGACATATTGGAGGCCAATGGTTTCAGAGTAACCCGGATAGCCAAGTTTGATCTTATGTACAGCATGCTCAAGCAGGGGCGTTGTGACTACTTTCCCCGGGGGCTCAATGAGGTCGGTGCTGAATTGGCGGCAGTCGGCCAGCAGGACCTGATGGCCTATGAGGATGTGCTGATAACTTACCCCTTTCCCATGTATTTCTTTGTCGCCAAGGACAACGAGGCTTTGTACCAACGCCTGAGCACCTCCCTTGAGGCCATGGCCGCCAGTGGTGAGTTGCGACATTTTCTCTTCAGTCACCCCACCACCGCCGGGCTGTTTCCTCTGGCCCGCTTTGACGACAGTCTCAGGTTCCGACTGACCAATGCCCTGTTGCCGGAGTCGACCCCTTTGCAGCGGCCGGAACTCTGGCTGCCGCTGGCTCGCCCCTGAGGTTTGCACAGCTTTGCGTCCCTTGACTGTGATTTACATTCCCCGCCTGTCTGAACTCCCGAACTTGCAATAAAAACGTTAACGGGAGGTTGTGTGAGAAGTTCAATGAAGATGGGCCTGACGGCCTTGTTGTCAGTTATGCTGACTGCTTGTGGCGGTAGCAGTAGTGATGACAGCAGCGACAGTATTGCCTACGTGCAATTTTACAATGCTTCGGCCAACAGCCCAGCGGTGACCTTGACACTCGACGAGTATGCTTATTCGGCGGTGGAATTTGGTGACAGTCTGCCTCGCTATGGTGTGAGCCCCCAGACCCTGGATGTGGCGCTACTGGGTGTGGACGCGGCCGGTGATGAGCTGAGTCTGCATGAGCAAAGCCTGGCGTTCGTCGATGGCGATAACCATTTGCTGGTGCTCTACGGCGACTATGGCGACAGCAAACTGATGGATCTGGTCTACAACCGTGATGAGTTGGATGAGCTTAACGACGAAGGGGAAGACAAGACTCAGGTGTTGGTGGCCCATGTGGCGCCGGGCTTGCCTGCCTATGAAGTCTATGTAGCAGCCGATGGGGTGGATTTCAGTTCGGCGCAGTTGCTGGGAAGCCCGGCCTATGGTCAATACAGTGACAGCCTGCTGCTGGATACCGGCTACTACCGGGTATTTTTGACCGAGCCCGGAGGCACGACGCCTGTATTCAGCTCAGCGGTACTCGACTTCAGTCAGCAGACGGTTCAAAAGTTGATGTTGCGCCCCGGCTTTGGCCCGGACAGTCTCAAACTCAGAATTGATGCGGTGGATTCCACGGGTGCCCCCCTGTCTGTGACGGATGCGGCGGCCGCGGCCCAGTACCGGGTGTATAACGCCTGTGGCGCCGAGCGTACCCTGGAGCTCGGCAAGGACCAGCAGGTTCAGTCCAGCCTCACTGTTGCCGCGGGGGCTATCTCAGAGTATCAGGTGCTGCCATTCGATGATTATGATCTCAATATTTGGGACGAAGCCGGTAATCAAGGAATTCAGGATCTGCTGCTAACCTTTAACCAGGATGACAGTCGCACCCTGGTGATCTACCCCGGAACGGATGGTATTCAGGCCATGGCACTGACCGAGGATCTGCGGCCCCGCAGCTTCGATTACCAGCTGACTGCGGTCAACCTGGTGCCGGACAGTGAGGATCTCAGCATCTACTTCCTGACGGAGGATGAGACCCTGGACTCGGCGCAGTACAAGCTTAGCAATTGGGATTTCAGTGAGCGGCCGTCGTTGACGCTGCCGTCCGGCAGCTACGAGGTCTTGGTGATCGCCACCGATGACAATGGCACCCTGTCGCGGCTTGCCCGGTTGGCACTCTCCCTGGACAGTCACCAAAACCTCAGCCTGGTATTGACTCGCGATGGTGACAGCTACCGGTTAACGGCGCTCTAGCCGCGCGCCATGAATAAGCCTGAAGCGCCCGCAGTCCGCAGGCGCTTTTTATTGCTCGGCCCGCTATAATGACGCTCCTTTTGTCCTGTGCCTGCGACCCTTATCTTGAGCTACGAATACCTGGCCCTGCTGGCGGCCGCCTGTTGGGCCGTCGGCAGTCTGATGTCTGCCAATGCCTCGACCCATTTGGGATCCTTTGCCTTTACCCGTTGGCGCATGCTGAGTGCCAGCCTGATGCTGTGGATCCTGGCGATTATCGGTGGCGGCTGGCACAGCCTGGGGGCCGACAACCTGTGGTTGCTGGCGCTGTCGGGTGTCATAGGGATTTTCATCGGCGACACCTCGCTGTTTGCCGCCATGAATCGCCTTGGTCCCCGCCGTGCCGGGGTGCTGTTTGCCAGTCACTCGCTTTTCTCCCTGGTGCTGGCCTATTTGTTTCTTGGCGAAACCCTCTGGGGCTGGACCTTGCTCGGCAGTACCATGCTGATCAGCGGGGTGATGACGGCGGTGTTCTTTGGCAAGCGTAAGAGTGAGCAACATGCCTGGGAGGCCGACAGTGGCAAGCTGCACACGGGGGTGGCACTCGGGCTGCTGTCGGCCCTGTGTCAGGCTGTGTCCACCCTGATGCTCAAGCCGTTGATGGCCACAGAGATAGATGCCATCGCCGCCTCGGCGATGCGTATGACCTCGGCCTTTGTGCCCCATTTCCTGTTGCTGCTTCTGGGCGTGAAGGTGGCCAGGGCCTACAGACCCATGACCAAAAAGGTGTTCGCCCTGGTGGTCGGCAATGCGGCCCTGTCCATGGTTCTCGGCATGACCCTGATATTGCTGGCCTTGCGCCATGGCAACGCCGGTATGGTGGCCATACTCTCGTCTGTCAGCCCGGTACTGGTATTGCCACTCTTATGGCTGGTATACAAACGCAGCCCGGCGCTGGGTGCCTGGCTCGGCGCTATACTGACGGTGTGTGGCACCATGCTGATCCTAAAGCACTGATTGCGAAACCACACAGTCTTTGAAGGTTCATCCGGGCGGTGAAATTCACCATCTATTGGTTTATTCCTCTGTCGAAACAGCGGAATCATGAACCGGCTTAAATACAAATCATTGATATTAATTTGTTTTATTTGTTGGCATATGATTTGCTGTTGTCCGCTCACTTCACAACAGAACGGACTCTCCTATGCTTCTGGACATTCAGGAACTCACACAAAGCTACAAAGGCGGCAAGCTGGCCATAGACCAGCTGTCATTGACGGCCGGAGCCGGCATTTTGGGGCTGCTTGGCCCCAATGGCGCGGGCAAAACCTCATTGATGCGCATCCTGGCGACCATCAGCCAACCCAGCTCCGGCAAGGCCCTGTGGCGCGGTCAGGATATAGGCGTATCTCCGGCGCAGCTCCGTGGCGAGCTTGGCTACCTGCCACAGTATTTCGGCGTTTATGATCAGCTCAGCGGCCGTGAATTCCTGCATTACCTCGCCGGTATGAAGGGACTCAAACACGCAGATGCGGACAGACAAATCAGCGAATTGTTGGCAAGGTTGAATCTGCTGCCGGTGGCCGATACCTCGCTGAGTCAATATTCGGGAGGAATGCGCCAGCGTATAGGGATAGCCCAGGCGCTGTTGAACGATCCCGCACTGTTGATAGTGGATGAACCGACAGTGGGTCTTGATCCCCAGGAGCGGGCGGGCTTTCGCCAGTTGCTCAGCGAAGGTCGGGAAGAGCGCCTGGTGATCCTGTCGACCCACATAGTCTCCGACGTCGAATCCATTGCCGACACCATAGCCATCATGGCGGCGGGCAAGCTTATCCAACTGGGTTCACCCCAAGCGCTGCAGGCCAAGGTGGCCGACAAGTGTTGGCAATGTACTGCTTCACCGGCTGAGCTGACAGAGTTGCAACGGGATTTTGTGGTCAGCCACAGCACCCGTCAGGGGGACGGCTTGCTGGTGAATCTGGTAGCAGATCTGTGCCCCCGTCCCGGGGCGCAGCGCCGGGCACCCAGCCTGGAGGACGCCTACCTGTACTTTGTGGCCAACAAACCCGGCCAGCGCGCGCTGACCAAGGTGGCCTGATGAACAGATTCCTGCAATCCGTTATGGCGGACTACCGGCAGCGCATCCGGCGCCAGAGCTTTCTGGCCACCCTGTTGCTGATGGCCGTGCTGACCATGCTGTTTTTCCCGTCCACGGACTCTGAATACCAGACACTGATCATCAATGATTACCGCGGTATTTATAACAGCGCCTGGCTTGGGATCTGCCTGGCCATGCTGAACATCCTGTTCCTGCCCATTATCTGTTTCTATCTGATTAAAAACGCCATAGGTACGGATCGGAACGCGGGCATAGGTGAGCTTATTGCCGCCACTCCGGTGAGCAAGAGCGCTTACCTGCTGGCGAAATGGACGGTTAACGTTGGCGTGCTGCTCAGCATAGTCATGGTGATGATGCTGACCCTGGTGTTTATCCAGCTCTACTACGGTGAGAGCCGCGAGATTGAACCCTGGTTGATACTTTGGCCGCAACTGGTGTTCGTGGTGCCCATGTTGCTGTTGATCGCCGCCGTGGCCCTGCTGTTCGAATCCGTGTCCTGGCTACGCGGTGGCTTGGGTAACTTGCTGTATTTCTTCCTCTGGACGGGATCGATAGTGTGCATGGCTGAGAACGCCTCCGGCCTCGGCATGGTAATGCAACAGCTGGAAACCGAGGTGGAACAACGCTTTGGTGAGAAACAGTACGCGACCAACCTGGGGATCACGGTACATGAAGGCGGTATGGCGGTGAAAACCTTTGTCTGGCAGGGCGTTGAGATCACCAATCAGTTGCTGCTCAGCAGTGTGCCCTTGTTGCTGCTCACGGTATTGGCCCTTTGCCTCGCCGTAGTGTGCTTCGATCGCTTCCGGCACACCTCCGCTCAAGGGCTTGGCCTCAAGGTACCATCCTTGCTCGCTCGAAGCCTGTCCCGGACCGGTAATTGGTGTGATTCGGCCCTGAGGGCTGTGACCCAGGCATCCGGCTTCGGCCGCATGTTCCGCCTTGAACTCCTGTTGCTGCTCAAGGGGCAAAACCCCTATTGGTATCTGGGATTTATTGGCCTGAATCTGGCGCAGCTTTTCGCCCCGCAAGAGGTGCTGATGAATACCCTCATCCCCCTTTCCTGGCTGTTTTGCGTGTTGGTGCTGTCACAGCTGGGACTGCAGGCACGTCTTGCCAATACCAAGGAGCTGTTGCTGTATGGTGGCGGCCTGCGCTTGTCGCCGCTGCTGAGCGCGGCTGCAGCCCTGTTGTTGCTGGCGTCCTGTGGCGCCTTGCTCAGGATGCTGTGGCAGGCCCAGTGGCCGATAGTGCTGCAAATGCTGATTGCCGTGGGCTTTACCCTGGCGCTGGCCCACGCCTGCGGGCGGATTACCGGTACGCGCCGTACCTTTGAAATCCTGTATCCGGCGCTGTGGTACATAGGTCCGTTGCATGCCACCTTGTATATGGACTACTTCGGAGTAAATAGCCCGCAGAGTTGGCAGGCGGGTATGCCACTTTATGTGGGCGTCTTGACCCTGCTGTTGTTGTTTGCGGGTGCGGTGAAGGCCAGAGCGGAGCTTGGCGGCAGGGCTTGAACCTGCCGCCGGTCAGGTGTCAGCGGCCCCGGTATACGGGATAACGCAGGTACTGGTTGTCATAGTAGGGGCTGCGCTCATAGAACCAGCGCAGACGGGCATGGGGATCGGCGGCAAAGGCCGGATCCAGCAATGCCTGGTCAAACTCGGCCTTCAGGCCGGGATTATCTTGCAGCATTTTGGCGGCCATGGGCTCCACGGCGTAGTCTTCCATGTACTCGGTTCGGCTGAAAATGGGGTTGAAGAAACCCCATTGCAGCAGGGAGTCCGGTGATTGGGGCTCCAGCAGCATGATGGCGAGATCACCCAGCGGTTGATCCGTTGGGATCTTCACCGTACCGGCGGGCAGGGTCACGCTGACTTTTTCCAGCTTGCTGTCGGCCTTAACCCGGTGGCGTCCCTCGAAATCCTTGGTATCGAATACAGGGTTGGCGAACCTGTACTGCTGCAATTTCATTTGTGTATCTTGCTTCAGTTCCGTCATCCTGATGCCATGGAGGCGCAGACGGGCGATAGCCTCTTGCCATTGGGGCGGAATAAAGTAGGCCGCCGGGCGACTGACCTTGATGCCCGCCTTGGTGCTGCCCAGCACTGGCAATTGCGGATAGAGCTTGGGTTCACCCAGCCAGCGCACTACCTTGCTGCCTGAAATGGAACTGGTCTCGACCTGATAATCTATGCCCTTAAAGTCCCAACCCTTGGGCTGAATTTCCGCATCCCAGGTGAGGGTGATGAGTTGGGCGTAATGAAAACTGTCCTTCATTATCGCAGCCTTTAATGCCGTGGCCTCCGTAGCCACGGTTTTCAGGGTTTGTTCCAACATCACATAGGTGCCGAGCACCCTTTGCCTGAAGGGTTTGAGGCTGTGGTTTTCAATCAGAATGGTTGGCAGATGGCGGGCGTCGCCGTAACCGTTGGAGAAGCGGGGCGTGGCGCGCCACCAGGACATACCCTTGGATAAATCCGAGTCATCGAGGGCGAAAACCAACTGGCCGGGGATATGGCCTGCGTCGCTCAGGGCGGTTTCCACCGCCGGGCGATAATGGCTGTCGAGCCAGCCATAGATGGCCGGGCTCAGACCCTGGGGCAGGTTGTAGCCGAAGGTGACATCGTATTGGTAATCGATGCCGTCGGTCACATGCACATCTATGTAGAGTTGGGGTTGCCAGTCGTTGATGGCGCTCAGCATCAACTGCATTTCCCGGGTGTCGGCCTTGGCGTAGTCGCGGTTGAGGTTGAGATTGCGGGCGTTGGTACGCCAGCCCATGTGTTTGGGACCGCGCTGATTGACCCGGTTGAACTCGCTGCTGCGTTCGTGGGCATCGACGCTGAAAATCGGCACAAACAAGAGGTTGGCGCCATCAAGCAGCTCGGCCTTGGTGCCCATGACTATGTCCCTGAGCAGCATCATGCCGGCATCCTTACCATCAATTTCACCTGAGTGAATGCCTGCCTGCACCAGCACAGTGGGCTTGTCGTTGTCGGCCAGCGCTTTGGGCGTGTCTGCACCTTCGGCGGAAGCCACTATCATCCAGAGATCCCGTCCCAGAGGGCTCTTGCCCAGGCTGACCTTTTGCAGCATTGGGCTCTGGGCCACCAATTTGTCCAGCCAGATCATGGTGGTCTGATAGTCGGGACTATCAAGCCCCGCGCTTTGCTCGAACGGTGTGGCCCAGGGATCGCTCGCCTCGCGCATCAGTGCCAGGCTGGCCCCCTGCCAGTCCATCTTCGGCGGCAGAATATCGTCATTGACATAGGTAAGGTCGGCGCCGTTGGCGCCGGGCAGCAGGGTCAGGGCAAATAACATAAGAGAAAGGGAGGACAGGCGCATGACACACTCCGCAGTAGGCAGGCTGTTGTAATTATTGGGAACTTATCTTTCTATAAATACCCCCTCGCCGCAAGCTCAGAATGGCGCCCGTGTGGGGATTTTCAGGTTTTATTTGCTGCAATAAAAAACGGCTCCCTGGGGAGCCGCTTTCAATACCGGTATCACAACATCAGATTCAGGCCTTGGGGCCGGCGTTTCTGATGGAGTCAGGCACCTGATACTTGGTGAAGTTGTCCTGGAAGGACTTGGCCAGCTTGGCGGCGTACTCGGCATACTGGCCCTTATCGGCCCAGGTGTTGACCGGATTCAGCAGCTTGCTGTCTACGCCAGGCACGGCGACCGGGATATCCAGGTTCAGCTGTTCCAGGTGCTCGGTGGCCACATCCTTCAGTTCGCCGCTGACGATAGCATCAACAATGGCGCGGGTGGTTGGGATGTCAAAACGCTTGCCCACACCGTATGGACCACCGGTCCAGCCGGTGTTCACCAGGTATACCTGGCTGCCGAAGCTTTCGATGCGTTTCATCAGCAGCTCAGCGTATACGCCTGCAGGACGCGGGAAGAAAGGTGCGCCGAAGCAGGTGGAGAAGGTGGACTGGATGGCGGCGGTAGAGCCGATCTCGGTAGAACCCACCTTGGCGGTGTAGCCGGACAGGAAGTGGTAGGCAGCCTGTTCCTTTGACAGTTTGGACACGGGAGGCAGTACGCCGGACACGTCGCAGGTCAGGAACACAACAGCATGGGGTTCACCACCGCGGTTGTCTTCCTTGCGCTGGGCAATGTGCTCCAGAGGATAGGCGGCGCGGGTGTTCTCGGTCAGGCTGGAGTTCTTGTAGTCTGGTACGCGATTCTCGTCCATCACCACGTTTTCCAGCACAGTGCCGAAACGGATGGCATCCCAAATCACCGGCTCGTTCTTCTGGCTCAGGTCGATACACTTGGCATAGCAACCGCCTTCGATGTTGAACACACCGCGGGGTGCCCAGCCGTGCTCATCGTCACCAATCAGGAAGCGCTTGGGATCGGCGGACAGGGTAGTCTTGCCGGTACCGGACAGGCCGAAGAACAGGGTGGTGTCGCCGGCATGGCCCACGTTGGCGGAGCAGTGCATTGGCAGCACGCCCTTGGCAGGCAGCAGGAAGTTTTGCACCGAGAACATGGACTTCTTCATTTCACCGGCGTACTTGAGACCGGCCAGCAGCACCTTGCGCTCGGCGAAATTGATGATAACAGTGGCGTCGGAGTTGGTGCCGTCGCGCTCAGGCTGGCACACGAATCCGGGAGCATTCATGATTTGCCAGGTGGGCTTGCCTGCCTGGTTGAAGTGCTCAGGGATGATAAAGAGGTTACGGGCGAACAGTTGATGCCAGGCGTACTCTGTGGTCACTGTGACCGGCAGATAGTGCTCAGGGTCGGCACCGACTTCCAAATCGGAAACAAAGATTTCTTTATCGGCCAGATAGGCTTCAACGCGATTCCACAGCTGGTTGAAAGCTTCTGCGTCAAAGGCCTGGTTAACCGGACCCCATTCGATTTCATTTTCGGATGAGGCTTCTCTTACGATAAAGCGATCACCGGGTGAACGACCTGTACGGGCACCGGTTTTGGCAACCAGAGCTCCATTTGCGGTCAATTCTCCCTCGCCACGTGCCAGAGCCAGTTCAACAAGCAGGGCAGTTGTGGGATTACGGTGTACGCGGTTAGCTCCTTCCGCCATAGGTAAGGTCTCCATCATTTTTGTTCGAGGTGTAATGTTGATACCGATCTATGTTGCCGGTTTTTGTTTTTCGACGGGCCCGGGTCGGGCGGGCCTGGCGTAGGCGCGATTGTACCCGAATCGGCGGCCAATGTGTGAGTTGGATCTGCAAAATCAGCTAAAAAAACGGGCGTCAAAACTGACGCCCGTCTTATGCTGTGACCATGATCACTGTGGTGTGTCCGGTCCCTGGGCATTGGCATAAAGCGCCTGTACATCAATGGCATCAAAACGGTAGTGGCTATTGCAGTATTCACAACCCAATTCAATGATGCCCTTTTCGGCCAGCAGGTGCATGACTTCATCCCTGTCGAGGGTACGGATAGCGGCGGCACTCTTCTCCCGCGAACAGGTGCATTTGAAGCTGATATCTATGGGGTCAAACAGTCTGACCTGCTCCTGGTGGTACAGGCGATGCAGCACTTCCTCGGCTGGCAGACCAAGCAGTTCTTCCTGCTTAATGGTGTCGGTCAGCTGACTGAGATGGTCGAAATCCGCCAGGTTGCCGTCTTCGCTTGGCAATACCTGCAACAGCATGCCGCCGGCGGCATTGCCATCGGCGAACAATTTGATCATGGTGGGCAGCTGCTCGGATTGCTGGAAATAGTCTTCCAGGCAGGCCGCCAGATTCCCTTTGTCCAGGGCGATCACGCCCTGATAGCGCTCGCCTTCTTCCGGCGTCAGGGTGATAACCATATAACCCTTGCCAAACAGCTGGCTCAGGGGGGCATCATCGGCCAGCTCGCCTTCCCAACGCGCGACACCACGAAGTTCCTGATTATGATTGCCGTTGATGACGGCCATGGACACGGGGCCGTTGCCCTGTAATTGCACCCCTATGTCACCTTTGAATTTCAGGGTGGCGGTCAGCAATGAGGTGGCGGCCAGCAGCTCTCCCAGCAGGCGTTGCAATACCGGCGGGTAGCTGTGGGCAGTGATTATGGCCTGATAGCTGTTGGCCAGTTGCACCAACTCACCACGAACGTCAGCATTTTCAAAAAGATAACGGTAAAGTGTGTCTTTGTTCATTTCGGTTCTCGATTACTCAGAGCCGCCTTTTATCCGCAGCAGCTCACGTCGTTGTTTCTTATCCGGTTTGCTGTCAGGCGCCGGATTGTGCAGGTTCAGGCGTCTGGCCTCGGCATTGCGGGCACGCTTGTCAACGCTGGCCTGTGTTTCTTTATACAGGGTTTGGGCTATTTCGGCGCCCTGGCGCTGCTCCGACAGTTTTTCTATCACTATCTCTTTTTCGTCATATCCCTGGCGTAATTTCAACACGGCGCCAACTTCAGCATTTCTGCTGCATTTGGCCCTTTGACCGTTGTAGGTCACCTTGCCGCCGTTGATCATTTCCTTGGCCAAGGCCCGGGTTTTATAGAATCGCGCTGCCCATAACCATTTGTCCAGGCGGACAGAAGTGGGCTCAGCAGCAGATTTTTTTGAATCCATCATGGTCTCCACGGCAAATTGGCCCATAATCAAAGTCACTGCGTTGAACTGCCAGCGAATATTGGGGTCAATGGCTAGCCAGGGTGCCGATTTAGGCGCGCAAACGTAGCACATTTGCCGAATTTTCGCCACTTTCAGCGCTGTTATGGGCTTGTTGCCCAATTGCGACTGGGTTAGCATGGCGCATGGAATTTCTCGATAACAATCAGAACAGAGACCTGTATAGAGGGTCCGTATCATATGGATTTATTGGACAATGTTTTAGCAAAGGCCAATGCACTACCGCATCGGCACCTGAGTCGACTGGCCTTTTGGGCAGGGTTTGTGCTGTGCATTTATTTGCTGGCTGCCATTAGTTGGAAGCTGGTTCCTGCACCCGCCGAATCCGGCCAATGGCGCCCATCACCCATCCAGGGCCAGAATTCCGGCCCCGTGGATATCAGCGGCCTTAAGCAGCTGTTCGGCAAGGCCGACACCAGCCAACCCAAGCCGGAACCCGTGGCCGAAGTGATTACCGACGCGCCCAAGACCAGTCTGTCAATCCAGTTGACCGGGGTGGTAGCGTCCACCTCTGAACAAAATGGTTTGGCGATCATTGACTCGGCCGGTGGTCAGGAAACCTATGCCCTGGGTGACAAGATCAAGGGCACCTCAGCCTCCCTCAAGGAGGTGTATGCTGACCGCGTTATCCTCACCAACGGTGGCCGATACGAGACCTTGATGCTTGATGGTCTGCAATACACGACCCAGAGCGACGTCAACGCGCAGCTGCAACAGGCCAAGTCGGATGCTGCTGTACGCAAGGTCGACAGGCGTCATGATCGTGAGGTCAGCGAAGGTTTGTCTGACTCCCGCGAAGAGTTGCTGGCCGATCCCAGCAAGATCACAGATTACATAGCTATCTCACCCGTCAACCAAGGTGACGAGCTGGTGGGATATCGACTCAATCCCGGGAAAGATCCCGGATTGTTTCAACAGGCCGGCTTTAAGCCCAATGATTTGGCCAAATCCATTAACGGCTATGACCTGACGGTCGGTTCCCAGGCGTTGGAGCTGATGGCCCAGTTATCCGAATTGACCGAGATGTCGGTCATGGTGGAGCGGGAAGGGCAATTGGTCGAAATCATGTTTAGTTTGCCGCAATAAGAAGCACAGGCATTAGGGGAAGAACAACAATGAATAACACAGGGATCCGACACAAGCTTATCGCCTCCATTGTCGCCGGTGCTGCCTTGATGGCACCGTCGCTGGCCTGGTCGGAGCAATACGCTGCCAATTTCAAAGGCACTGAAATTCAGGAATTTATCAACATAGTCGGTAAAAACCTCAACAAAACCATCATCGTTGATCCCACCATACGCGGCAAAATCAACGTCCGTTCCTACGACCTGCTAAACGACGAACAGTACTACCAGTTCTTCCTCAACGTGCTGCAGGTATACGGTTACGCCGTAGTGGAAATGGAAAACAATGTCATCAAGGTCATCAAGGACAAGGATGCCAAAACGGCGGCCATTCGTGTGGCCGACGACAAGGAACCTGGCCTTGGCGATGAAATGGTGACCCGTATCGTGGCCCTGTACAACACAGAGGCCAAACAGTTGGCGCCGCTGCTGCGCCAGCTGAACGACAACGCCGGCGGCGGTAACGTGGTCAACTATGACCCCTCCAACGTGCTGATGATTTCCGGCCGTGCCGCCGTGGTAAACAAGTTGGTGGACATAGTCCGCCGGGTCGACAAGCAGGGTGACACCGAAGTGCAGGTGGTGCCCTTGCAATACGCCTCCGCCACCGAAATGGTCCGGATCATAGATACCCTTTACCGCGCCTCTGCCAACCAGGCCCAGCTGCCCGGTCAGGCCCCCAAGGTGGTGGCAGACGAGCGCATCAACGCCGTGGTGGTCAGCGGTGACGAGAAAAGCCGTCAGCGGGTAGTGGAACTGGTCAAGCGACTCGATGGTGAGCAGGCCACCACGGGCAACACCAAGGTGCGTTACCTGCGCTATGCCAAGGCCGAAGATCTGGTGGAGGTGCTGACCGGATTCGCCCAGAAGCTGCAGAGCGACAAGGATGGCGCCGCCCAACAGGGCTCCAGCAAGCGTCGCAACGAAATCACCATCATGGCCCACACAGACACCAATGCCCTGGTGATCAGTGCCGAGCCCGACCAGATGCGCACTCTCGACAGCGTGATCAACCAGCTGGATATCCGCCGCGCCCAGGTGCTGGTGGAAGCCATCATAGTCGAAGTGGCCGAAGGGGATGACGTGGGCTTAGGTGTGCAGTGGGCCCATCTGGCCGGTGGGGGTACCCAGTTCAACAACCTGGGAACCACTATAGGCGAAGTGGGTGCAGGTATCTGGGCCGCTAAAGTTGAAGATGGCTCTACAATTACCACGATAGACAACAAGGGCGACCCTGTAGTGTCGACCACGCCGAAGAAGAAAGCCGACTACACCCTGCTTGCCCAAGCGATGGGTAAGGTCAATGGTTTGGCCTGGGGTGTGGCTTCAGGCGACTTCGGTGTTTTGGTGCAGGCGGTTGCCAGCGACACCAACTCCAACGTGTTGGCCACACCGTCTATCACCACCCTGGATAACCAGGAAGCCTCTTTTATTGTTGGTGACGAGGTGCCGGTGTTGACAGGTGCCCAGAACTCCAGCAATGGCAACGCCAACCCTTTCCAGACGGTGGAACGTAAGGAAGTGGGGGTTAAGCTCAAGGTGACGCCACAAATTAACGAAGGCAACGCGGTCAAGCTGGCTATCGAGCAGGAAGTGTCCGGTATCAACGGTAAAACCGGGGTTGACGTGACCTTTGCCACCCGTCGTCTGACCACCACGGTAATGGCCGACTCGGGACAGATAGTAGTGCTGGGTGGTTTGATTAACGAGGAAGTGCAGGAAAGCATCCAGAAGGTGCCGCTGCTGGGTGACATCCCAATTCTGGGTCACCTGTTCAAGTCTTCATCCAGCAGTAAAAAGAAGAAGAACCTGATGGTCTTCATCAAGCCAACCATTATCCGTGACGGCATCACAATGGAAGGCATCGCCGGTCGCAAATACAACTACTTCCGCGCCTTGCAGCTGGAGCAGCAAGACCGGGGTATCAATCTGATGCCGCTGACGGATGTGCCTGTGCTGCAGGAATGGGAAAAGGCCGAAGAGCTGCCCCCTGAAGTGCGCGAGATGTTGGAGCGTTATAAACAAGGTGACGAGTTCCAATCCGTAGAACCGAATACGAAAGACGACAGCAATGAGTGATCTGCCAAAGACCGACAATGACGGGCTCGAAGGCCTGTCCCATGAGTTGGGCATAGAAGCGGAGACCCATGCCGATGAGGCATTTCACTCTGCCAGTCGCGATCGCTTGCCCTTTGCTTTTGCCCACCGTTATGGTCTGGTGCTGGCAAAGGGCGAAGCCGATGCCCTGACCCTGTTTCACACCGACAAAACGCCATTGACGGCCCTGCTGGAAGTGCGCCGTTATGCCGGTCAGGTGTTGCCCCTGGTTAAACTGGCTCAGAATGCCTTTGAGGCCAAACTGACCCAGGCCTACCAGGCCAATTCGTCCGAAGCACAGCAGCTGATGGAAGATATTGGCAATGAAATGGATCTCTTTACCCTGGCGGAAGAGCTGCCCCAGACCGAGGATCTGCTTGAAGGCGACGACGATGCGCCCATCATCAAGCTGATCAATGCCTTGCTGTCGGAAGCCATCAAGGAAGAAGCCTCGGATATCCATATCGAAACCTATGAGAAGCAGCTGGTGGTGCGTTTCCGCATCGACGGCGTGCTCAAGGAAGTACTCAAGCCCAATCGCAAGCTGAGTTCACTGCTGGTGAGCCGCATCAAGGTGATGGCCCGTCTGGATATCGCCGAGAAGCGGGTACCCCAGGATGGTCGTATTTCCCTGCGTATCGGCGGCCGGGCAGTGGATGTGCGTGTCTCCACCATGCCATCGAGCCATGGCGAGCGGGTCGTGCTGCGTCTGTTGGACAAGAATGCCGGTAACCTGGATCTGCGCCAATTGGGGATGACCGAGGGGATCCGCAGCAAGTTCGATGAGCTTATCCGCAAACCCCACGGCATCTTGTTGGTGACAGGCCCCACGGGCTCGGGTAAGAGTACCACTCTGTATGCTGGTCTGACCGAGATCAACTCCCGCGACACCAACATCCTGACGGTTGAAGACCCCATTGAATACGAACTGGAAGGCATAGGCCAAACCCAGGTCAATACCAAGGTCGACATGACCTTCGCCCGTGGCCTGAGAGCCATTTTGCGTCAGGATCCGGACGTGGTGATGATAGGGGAAATCCGCGATCTGGAAACCGCCCAGATTGCGGTGCAGGCCTCCCTGACCGGTCACCTGGTGATCTCCACCCTGCATACCAACACGGCCTCGGGTGCCATTACCCGCTTGCAGGATATGGGCGTTGAGCCCTTCCTGGTGTCGTCCAGTTTGCTCGGGGTATTGGCTCAGCGCCTGGTGCGGACCCTGTGTCCCGTGTGTAAGGAAGCCCACGCCCCCGATGAGCGCGAGCGTGAACTGCTGGGGATCACAGAAACCGACAAGGTGATATACCGTGCCAAGGGCTGTAAGGCCTGTGGTCACAATGGCTATCGCGGCCGTACCGGTATCCATGAGCTGCTGGTGGTTGACGACAACATCCGTGAACTGATCCACGGTGGTCGCGGTGAGCTAGCCATCGAGAAATACATACGTCAGTTTGTGCCCAGCATTCGCCATGACGGCATGGGCAAGGTGCTTGCCGGGATAACGACCCTGGAAGAAGTGCTGCGCGTGACCCGCGAGGAGTAAGGCATGCCGGCATTTGAATACAAGGCGCTTGATACCAAGGGCAAGCAGCTTAAGGGCGTGATAGAGGCGGATACCGCCCGTCATGCCCGCAGTCAGCTGCGCGACATGCGTTTGATGCCGCTGGAAATTGAGCCCGTGGTGGAAAAGGAAGCCAAGGCCAAGAGCGGCGGCATTTCCCTGTTCCAGCGCGGTATATCTGTGGCCGAATTGGCACTTATCACCCGTCAAATTGCGACCCTGGTTGCCGCCGGATTGCCGGTGGAAGAGGCGCTCAAGGCCGTGGGCCAGCAGTGCGAACAAGACCGCTTGGCCAGCATGATCATGGCGGTGCGCTCTCGGGTGGTCGAGGGTTATTCCCTCGCCGATTCCATGGCCGAATTCCCGTACATATTTGACGATCTTTACCGTGCCATGGTGGCGTCCGGCGAAAAGTCGGGCCATCTGGAAGTGGTGCTCAACCGTTTGGCCGATTATACGGAACGGCGCCAACAGCTGAAGTCCAAGCTGATGCAGGCGATGATCTACCCCATTACCCTGACACTGGTGGCGGTGGCCGTGGTTTCCATTTTGCTGGCGGCCGTGGTGCCCAAGGTGGTCACCCAGTTCGAGCATATGGGCCAGGATCTGCCCGGCTCCACCCAAGCCTTGATGGCGGCATCCGAGTTCGTCCAAAACTACGGCTTGCTGGTCGTTGGCCTCATTGCCTTTGGCCTGGTGCTGTTCCAGCGCCTGTTGACCAATCCGGCATTCAAGATGAAGTATCACAAGCTGCTGCTGCGCCTGCCCGTGGTCGGCAAGGTCAGCCGTAGCATCAATACCGCCCGCTTTGCCCGTACCCTGAGTATCCTCAGTGCCAGTTCGGTTCCTCTGCTGGATGGCATGCGCATTGCCAGCGAGGTATTGCAAAACGTGCGGGTCCGGGAGGCGGTGGAAGAGGCGACCGCCAGGGTGCGTGAAGGTACCAGTCTGGGCGCGGCCCTGACCAATACCAAGCTGTTTCCACCCATGATGCTGTACATGATAGCGTCGGGTGAAAAGAGCGGAGAACTGGAAGGCATGTTGGAGCGTGCCGCGGACAACCAGGACAGGGAGTTTGAAGCCAATGTTAACCTGGCCTTGGGGGTGTTTGAACCCGCGCTGGTGGTGAGCATGGCGGTGGTGGTACTGTTTATTGTACTGGCCATTTTGCAGCCAATTTTGGCGATGAATAACATGATAGGCCACTAGGCCATTGCGGTATGCCAGGGCGCGAGCCCAGGCAATTTTCAAGGAGAAGGACACAATGCAATTCCGAAACAAGCAACAAGGTTTTACCCTGCTGGAGATCATGGTGGTGATAGTGATCCTCGGCATCCTGGCCTCCATGGTATTGCCTAACGTACTGGGCAACAAGGAGAAGGCCGACCAGCAAAAAGCGGTGGCCGACATAGTGGCACTGGAAAATGCCCTGGACATGTACAAGCTGGATAACAGTGTGTATCCCACCACAGAGCAGGGTCTGGAAGCTCTGGTCAGCAAGCCCAGCATGTCTCCCGAACCACGCAATTACCGCGATGGCGGCTATGTGAAGCGGTTGCCCCAGGATCCCTGGCGCAATGACTATATGCTGCTGAGCCCTGGTCAGAACGGCAAGATTGACATCTTCAGCGCAGGCCCCGATATGCAAGCCGGTACCGAAGACGATATCGGAAACTGGAACCTGCAGAATTTCCAATAAGATGAAAGGCGCACGCGGCTTTACCCTGGTCGAAGTCCTGCTGGTGGTGTTGTTGATAGGCCTGGCCGCGACCGCGGTTACCCTGACACTGCCGGGTTCGGGCATCAAAGAGCAGCTGGATAAGGCCGCCCGTCAGTTCATGGCCGTTACCGATATGGTGCGGGACGAAGCCGTGCTCAGTGGTCAGATGCTGGGCCTGGTCATCGAAGACAACAGCTACCGCTATGTAATTTACAAGGACGGTAAATGGCAGTCGCTGGAACAGGAGCGCTTGTTGGCCAAGCGTGAGATGGAGCAGGGCGTAAGCCTGAATCTCATTGTGGAAGGCTTGCCCCTGGTTCAGGAGGACGAAGAGCAGGAGTCCTGGTTCGAAGAGCCCTTGATTGAGCAGAGCGAAGAAGAGAAGCGCAAGTATCCCGAGCCACAAATCATTATTTTCCCAAGCGGCGAAATGAATGCCTTTGAACTTGCCTTCAGTGCCCGGGATCCTGAGGCCGGTCCTCAAGAATCTCTTATCGTGGCAGATGCCCTCGGCAGATTGACGTTCGGGAGAGCCGATGAAGCGCAGTAAAGGCATGACGCTTTTGGAGGTGATGGTGGCTATGGCGGTATTTGCCATTGCGGCCGTGGCCATGATCCAGAGCATTGGCGACCAGATGGCCAATATGCCGGTGATGGAGCAGCGCACCCTGGCACAGTGGGTCGCCGACAACCAGATGGTTGAAGCCCGGTTGGTTAAAGGCTTTCCTGCGGTGGGCAAAAAGGAAGGGGAGACCGAGCTGGCAGGTCAAACCTGGTATTGGCGTTTGGAAGCTATCAAGACCACAGATGAAAATTTTCGGCTGCTGAAGGTCAGTGTCAGCGACGATGACAGATTCAAGCGCATAGTGGCAGAGGTCAGCAGTTATGTTCGCAAGACCGACTAAGGTCACGGGTTTTACCCTGCTTGAGATGCTGCTGGCCATTGGCATCTTTGCCATGTTGGGTCTGGCCGCTAACGCCGTACTCAGCACAGCCCTGAAAAATGATGAGGCCACCACTGAATTCAGTGCCCGGTTACAGTACCTGCAGCAGGGATTTGGCGCCATTGAAAGGGATCTCGGGCAAATGGTGGCCCGCACCCCCAGGCTGCTCGAAGGCGGCCGCGGCAGTACTGTATTGCAAAGCGGCAAGGATATGCTCGACAGCGACTCCGAGGCCCTGGTGTTCTATCGCATAGGCTGGCTCAATCCCGATGGCAAGCTGCCGCGCGGCAGTTTGCAGTCGGTGGCCTACGTGGTCAAGGAAGGCCGGCTGGAGCGTTGGTATTACCCCTATCCCGAACCTGAGTTTGGTGCCGAACCGCTGAAGACTGTGCTGTTGGATAAGGTGCTTGAGGTGCAATACGCCTTTTATCACGATGGAGCCTGGCAGCGAAAAATCGAGGCCACAGCCCTGCCCGAAGCCATAGCCATGGAAGTGGATTTAGAAGGCTTTGGCAAAATCCAGCGCAAGTTTCTGTTGCCCAAGGGCGCGCCCGTGGGCGAGAAGAAAGACGATGATGGCAAGGATGGTGAAGGCAAAGACGGTGAAGATAAAGAATCTGGCTCAGGTTCAGGCTCAGGTTCCGGCTCGGAAGATGAAAATGGCCGCGACACCGGAGGCAACAGGCCCGAAGATGAGGAGGACCTGGGGTCATGAGCTATCAACGACAGCGTGGCGTGGCCATGATAGTGGTGCTGCTTATCGTGGCCATGGTGGCCATCATAGCCACCAATATTACCGGTCGAAACCAGTTGTCGATGCGCCGGACACTTAATCAGGTGCAGTATGACCAGGCCTATTGGTATGCCCTGTCGGCGGAAGAGCTGGCCAAAAAGGTACTGAAGCAGGATCTCGATGACAGCGAGGGCAAGGTTCACCTTCAGCAGTATTGGGCCCTGGCCGATGTGGTACTGCCGGTGGAAAAGGGAGAGATTGCCGGCAAGATCACCGACATGCGCTCCTGCTTTAACCTCAATGCCCTGGCACGGGGCAGCAGTGATTTGGAAAACGGCCAACCCAAGATGACCCTGGCGGCAAAGCAGTTCAAGGCGCTGTTGGTGGCCTTGGGTATGGATGAATTCGGTGCCGAACGCCTGACCCACACACTTAAGGATTACCTGGACGAGGATACAGTGACCAGCCCCTTTGGTGCCGAGGATGCTGAGTATGAATCACGCAATGTGCCATACAGGGCGGCAAATACTCTGATGAGCCACAGGAGCGAGCTCAGGGCCGTGATGGGTTTCACCCAGGATGTGTATTTGAAACTGGCACCCTATGTGTGCGCCATTCCCGGGGAAGAGCGGCAATTGTTGAACATCAACACCCTGGAGGTCGAGCGGGCGGCCCTGTTGGCGGCTATGCTGGATAACAGTATCTCTGTGGGTGAGGCCGAAAGTGTGATCAATCAGCGCCCCGGTGATGGATTCGATAGTGTTGATGATTTTTGGGAGTTGGTGTCGTCAAACACGGCCAAGAGCGACGACAAGCTCAAGTCCAGCATAGTGCTGGACAGCAAGTATTTTCACCTGGAGGCCGGCGCCAAAGTTAACGAGGCGGTATTCCGTCTGGACAGTGTGCTGCGTCGTGCAGGTAACAATCAAATGGACATTTTGACCCGCCAGTATGGTGGGCAAAAGTAACAACAGCTCCGTTGGAGAATGACTGTGAGTGAACGCTTATTTATCCGTCTGGGGGCCACGGCCTCCGAGCCCTGTAGCTGGCTGGTGTGGTCGGAACAGGAGCAGGAGATCATCGCTTCCGGTGAACTGGCAGATGCGGCTGCACTGGCAACCCTGGGTGAGCGTGCCGCGAATCGCCCGGTGGATATTCTGGTACCGGCGTCCGCCATGTCCCTGAGTCAAATTAGTTTGCCCGAAAAGGGCCAGCGCCAGGCGCTTAAGGCTTTGCCTTATATGCTGGAAGAATCCCTGGCCCAGGATGTGGAGCAGATGCATTTTGTGGTCGGTCCCCGCGACGGCGATAACCTGACCGTGGTGGCCGTGGCCCATGAACAGATGCAAATGTGGTTGGATTGGATCCACGAGGCGGGTCTCAAGGCCCGGCGCTTGGTGCCGGATTGCCTGGCGTTGCCTCTCGCCAACTGCCAATGGGCGGCCATGATACTCGGCAGTGAATTGCTGCTGCGGACAGGCGAGGGCTCGGGTCACAATCTGCCCATCGACTGGCTGGAAACCACACTGCCGATGTTGACGCCGGAAGATGCCCCCTCAGTCGCCACCTACAGTGAGATGGCATTGCCCGGCACCCGGGTGGAAGCCCAGCCATTGGAATTGCCCATGTTGGTGCTCGCCAAGGGTATGCTGCATGCGCCCCTGAATTTGCTCAGCGGCCTCTACAAACCCAAGCGGGAAATCAGTAAGCAGCTGTTGCAGTGGAAGAGCGCTGCCGTAGTATTGGCGGTGGCGGTCTTGTTGGCTCTGGTTAATAAGGGGCTGAACATTCACCAACTTAACGTTCAGGCTGCGGAACTCAAGGCCCAGAATGAAGCCATCTTCCGCCAGGTTGTGCCCGGCAGCAGCCGAATTACCAACCTGAGATTCCAGTTGACCACCGAACTCAATAAGCTGGCCGGCAGTGGCGGCGGAGCAGAGTTTTTCTCCATGTTGGCCGCACTCAAGGATTCCTTTGCCAAGGTCCCCGAACTCAAGCCGGACAGTCTGAGGTTCGACAGCGCCCGCGGCGAACTGAGACTGCAGGTGAGTGCCAAGGATTATGCCCAGATTGAAAAATTCAAGGAGTTGGTGGCCAAGGACTTCCAATTGGAGGCCGGGGCCATGAACAGTGGCGAAGACTCGGTTAACAGCACCCTGACCCTGAGGAGCAAATAAGATGGATAATTTTCGCGCCTGGTGGGAAGGACTGGCCCAGAGGGAACAACAGCTGGTGGGAGCCTGTGGCGCCTTTGTGCTGCTTGGCTTTCTGTACTGGGGAATTTGGAGTCCCATAGCCAATGCCGAAGCCAATGCCCAGGCTGCGGTCAGGGCTCAGCAACAGACACTGGAGTTTGTGAAGCAAACTGCCAACCAGATTGCGGGCCTGCGCCAGAACGGTGGCAAGACCACTGTTCGTGGCAGTATCACCAACGTGGTCAACCAAACGGCCGGTAAATTCAGCCTGACCATTACCCGCATGCAGCCCCAGGGCGATAAGTTGCAGTTGTGGATGGACGATGTGCCCTTTGAGGCACTGTTGGGTTTTCTCAATGAGCTGGTGCAGCAAAAGGGCCTGGCGCTGGAAAGTCTGGACCTGGCACAAACCGACACTCCCGGACTGGTCAAGGTCAGACGTATACAGTTGGCACAATAAGAATTCGAAGGTGTGATTGTGGTAAAGAAAGTAGTACTTGGCATTCTGCTCTATCTGCTGTTTATGCTGGTGTTGTTCCCGGCGCGGCTGGCATTGGGCTTGGCTCCTCTGCCAAAGGACGTCAGCGTCGAAGGCGTTTCCGGTAGCCTGTGGCAGGGAGAGGCGAGTTCGGTTGCGTTTCAAGGTCGGCAAGTGGATCAGGTGCGCTGGTCCCTGTCGCCCTGGGCCTTGCTGCTTGGCAGCGCCAATCTGGAACTGCAGGTTGGCAATCGGCGATCCGCAGTGACGGCCAATGGCGAGTTATCGCTTTCCATGTCGGGTGTCGGCGCGCACAATTTTAAGGTTAGCGCACCCCATGATTTTCTTATCGGCAATCGCCGCCTGCCGTTTGGCGCCGAGGTGAGTGGAAACCTGGAGCTGTATTTGGCCAACTTCAAACAGGGTAGCCCTTGGTGTGAGCAGTTGACAGGCAAACTCAATATTCAGGGCGCCGGGCTGAAAAACCAGTTTGGTGAGTACGATCTTGGCAATATGGGTTTCGGCCTGGGTTGTATCGAGGGGCGGATATTGCTCAAGGCCGATGAAAAGGATAACCAGTTGGGGCTGGTGGGGGCTTTGGAATTGCAGGCCGACAATAAGTTGCTGGTGAAGGCCAAAATCCGTGAAACCGATTTCCAAAATGAAGACATGAAGAAAGCTTTGGCCTTCCTGGGGCGTAAAGATGCCGAGGGTTACTATCCTCTGGAATACCAGGGCAAGATCCCGGGGCTGTAGGGGTTATACTAGCCGCAATAAAAATGGTGCCTCAGGGCGCCATTTTTATTTGTTGTCACCCTAAAACCACCTCCTATGGAGGTGGTGATCGTTCTGGTGGGGCTTTGCCCGGAGAATGCCCATGCTAAATACTCCCTCGGTTTGTTACCAGCAAATCAAGGAGTAAGTAGCATGAGCAGATATGAATCCGCGTCTCACGTATTCTATCGTTGTCAGTATCACCTCGTTTGGACACCCAAGTACAGGTACAAAATCCTGAAAGGTAATCTCGGCAGAGAGCTTTATCGAAGTATCTATGTTTACTGCAACATGAAGAAATGCAGAGTCGTGGAACTAAATGTTCAGGAAGATCATGTCCATCTAGTAGTCAGAACCCCACCCAGTCTAAGCGTGTCGGATTTAATGGGTTTTGTTAAAGGGAGAACCGCGATCAGGATGTTTGCCAAATTTCCTTATTTAAGAAAGCACAAGCTCTGGGGGAATCACTTCTGGCAACGGGGTTATTTTGTGGACTCAGTAGGAGCAAACGAAGACATAATCCGTAGATATGTACGGCACCAGGAAAAGACAGCCAAAGAAGAAGAGAAACGGCAAATAGCGTTAGGGTTGGAAGGTTAGTTTTTAAGCCCCCTTTTAGGGGGCTGTGTCAAAGCCACCTGCTATGCAGGTGGATTTTTACTCGCTGCAAGCAGATCTTCCAGCAACAGCCGGTAATCATCTATGGCGGGAAAGGCCTGAAATTGTTTGTGGGGCTGGCGACTGTCGGGATTGCTGATCCCCAATTGATGGCCTATGCCTGCCTGGCGGGCGGCTTCCAATATGGCTTCGTTATCATCGACGAACAGGCAACGGCCGGGATCCAGCCCAAACTTGGTGATGACCTGCTGCCAGAAGGCCTGGGCTTCCTTGGGATGGCCCGTGCTGTGGCTGGAGAGGATTTCATCCAGACCCGCGGCCAGTTCTGTGTGTTCCAGCTTTAACGCCAGGCTGTCCGGGTGGGCATTGGTGAGCAGGATCCGGCGTTTACCGCACTTTCCCAGGGCGTTGAGGAAGGGCATGCTGTCCTGGCGCAGCTGGATCCGCTCGACCAGGGTACGGTGCAATGCCAGTATGTCCAGCTGCAATGTTCGCTGCCAGTAATCCAGGCAATACCATTCCAGGGTACCAGCCACCTCGGCATAGGCCTGTTCCACCAATTTGCGGGCTTGCTCCATGGGGATGCCGCGACTCTCGCTCAGGCACTGGGGCACCAGCGACAGCCAGAAATGATTGTCAAAGTGCAAATCCAGCAGGGTGCCATCCATATCCAACAGCACTGTGTCTATTTGATCCCAAGGAAACATGCAAAAATTCCGGTTGTAGATTGAAGACAGGATAGTAAGATTGTATCTCATCTCCATTCCCAAATAGCACAACCTCAGGGGCCTCTATGCACCAGCGGCAGAAAAAGCCGGAAATACTGCACACAGAAGTGGTAGCCAAGAGCCGTCTGTTTCAGATAGAGCAGGTGCATCTGCGTTTTTCCAATCAGGTCGAGCGCCATTATGAGCGCATGAAGGGCAGCAACCGTGGTGCCGTAATGGTGGTGCCTGTGCGCGGCGACAAGCTGTTACTGGCCCGTGAATATGCCGCCGGTACGGAAAATTACGAACTGGGTTTTCCCAAAGGGCTTGTTGACCCCGGTGAGTTGCCCATAGATGCCGCCAACCGGGAGCTGCAGGAGGAGATAGGCTTTGGGGCAGCCAAGCTGACCTTGCTCAAGGAGCTCTCCCTGGCACCGGGCTACTTCTCCAGCAAAATGCAGATATTCCTGGCCGAAGATCTCTACGAAAGCCGCCTGGAAGGCGACGAGCCCGAACCCATAGAAGTGATCCCCTGGCCGCTTGCACAATGGCAGGAATTGCTGGATTTGGCTGATTTTTCGGAATCCCGCAGCGTCAGCGCTTTGTTTTTGGCGCAAAAACACCTTAACCTAAAGTAGTTTCAGTATTCGTGATGGTACCCTGGCGTGCCATCATCGGGAGTGGTTATGAAGCCAGAGCAACTCATAGAAGCTGCCATCGACATCGCCATGGCAGCAGGGGAGAAGATCCGGGAAATCTATTTGACCGGCAGCTTCGAGCGTGAAGTGAAATCCGACAACACCCCTGTTACCTCCGCCGATCTGGCAGCCAATCAGATCATAGTGGACCAACTCAAGGCGCTGACACCGGATATTCCCGTGCTGTCGGAAGAGTCGGCCGACATTCCTCTGGTGGACCGCGCACATTGGCCGGCTTACTGGTTGGTGGATCCTTTGGATGGCACCGGCGAGTTTATCGCCGGCAGCTACGACTTCTCAGTGATCATCGCCCTGGTGGAGCACAACCGGCCCGTGATGGGCATAGTGTACGTGCCCATGACCGGGGTCTGCTATTACGCCATTGCCGGTCTTGGGGCCTACAAGCGCAGCGGCGGCATGGAAGTCAGGATAACCAGCAGGCAGATAGCTACAGATGCCAAGATTCCGCTGCGATTGGCGGTCAGTCGGCGCCAGGATCCCCAATCAGTCCTCAAGCTGTTCCATCAACCCAAGCATTGCGAGTTGGTGGTGATGGGCGGTGCTGCACTCAAGAGTTGCCTGGTGGCCGAAGGCCGTGCCGATTGCTATGTGCGGGTCGGACCGACGGGAGAGTGGGATACGGGCGCCGCGCAGATCATCATTGAAGAAGCCGGTGGTCAGCTGATGGACATTGAGCTGCAACCCCTGAGTTACAACGAGCGTGAGACCTTCGAAAACCCCAATTTTATCGTGGTGGGCTCACCCAATCTGGCGTGGGACAAGATATTGGTGGGAGATTAATTGCTGACCATTCGCCCTCTCCAGAAAGCCGATATGGCGGCCGTGTTCCGTGTGGAGCAGGCCTGTTTCGGCGACCACTGTTTTCCGGATTTTTTCTTTCGTCAGGCCCTCGACGCCTGGCCCTTGGGGTTACTCGGCGCTTTTGATGACGCTGGGTTCCTGCTGGGATATTGCCTGTGCAGCAGCGCTGAAGAGGCCGGTTGCGGTTGGATCATGTCCTTGGCTGTGATCCCAGAGGCCCGCGGTCGCGGTGCCGGCAAGGCCTTGATGCAAAACTTGTTGAACCAGCAGCGCTACAGCAGTCTTAAGCTCACTGTGGCACCGGATAATCCGGTATTGGCGCTCTATCTTGGCCTGGGATTTATCCGCACGGGAGAGGAGAGCGATTACTTTGGCCCAGGCGAGCCCCGGCTTTTGTTGTGCCTTGATGCCGACTGATCCCTGAAAAGCATTATTATGAACATTGTTTTTTATTTGGCCGAATGTTAGCCTCTTGGTCATTCCAGTCGAGGAGACCGAGACATGGCAAGACGCAAGGAACACAGTCACGACGAAATTCGCCAAATGGCGATCGCCGAGGTACAAGAAGCATTGGCCAGAGGGGAAGGCGACCAGCTCAGTTTGCGCCGGATTGCCACTCAAATAGGCTACGCCCCCAGCACCCTTATCAACATCTTCGGCAGTTATAACTACCTGCTGTTGGCTGTATCAGAAACCAGCCTGCAACAACTGCTCGGCAACCTGGTTTGCGACTCCCCCCCGAGCCCCTTGACGGCACTGGAACAGATGGCCCGCCGCTATGCCGAGTTCGCCCTTGCTGCTCCCGACAGGTTCAGATTGCTGTTTGAATTGCAGTTGTCGATAGCAGAGCCCCTGCCGGAACATCACAGTGCCCTGATCGAGCAGCTGTTGTCCTTGCCCTTGCCCCATCTGGCATCACAGCTGCGCCGTGACGCCGATACCCTGGTCACAGAGGCGCGCTTACTGTGGGGCGCGATTCACGGATTGGTCAGCCTGGCGTTAACAGACAAGCTTTTTGGTGGGGAACACACCCTTGGCAGCCTGGTCTGCCAACAGGTACGAACCCTGATCGCCGGATTTGAATCGGGGAGGAACGCCTGATGTTTTTCAGCCGCCGCTTTTTACCTTACTTTGTCACCCAGTGCCTGGGTGCCCTCAATGACAATATTTACAAGAACGTGTTGCTGCTGTTGGTGACCTACAGCCAGGTGGACAGTTTGCCTATTGGCGTGGATCTGTTCGTCAACCTGGCGGCCGGCGTGTTCATCTTGCCGTTTTTCCTGTTTTCGGCCCATGCCGGCGTGGTGGCTGACAATATCGACAAGGCACTGTTGATCCGCAGACTGAAAATGCTGGAGTTGCTGATCATGAGCTGTGCCGTGTTGGCCATTCTCAGTCACAACTATTTGATGATGTTGCTGCTGTTGTTCCTTACCGGCAGCCAGTCGGCCTACTTTGGCCCGGTAAAATACTCCCTGTTGCCCCTGGCGTTGGCGGAAAGCGAGTTGGTGACTGGTAATGCCTGGGTGGAAATGGGCACCTTTCTGTCGATACTGGTGGGCACCTTGAGTGCGGGACTCATAGTGTCGAGCGAGCATGCCGCCGGGACGGCAGCCCTGGTGGTGTTCATGTTGGCCTTGGCGGGCTATTTGGCCAGCCGCGCTATTCCGGCCTTGCCTCCCCAAGGGAAAATTCGCCAAATTCACTTTCGGCCCCTTTCCGGCGCCTGGGGAAGTATCCGCAGGGTGAAACGCACTCCTTCGATCTGGATGGCGATTCTGGCCATCAGTTGGTTTTGGTTTCTGGGGGCCACGTATCTGACCCAGTTCCCCAATTTTGCCAAGATGCACCTGCATTCGGGGGCCACAGTGGTGTCACTGCTGCTGGCGCTGTTTTCCATAGGTATCGCTGTCGGGTCTTTCCTGTGTGAGCGACTCTCCTTTGGTCATGTGGAGCTGGGGGTGTTGCCCTTTGGTGTCTTGGGGCTGACTGTGTTTGGTGTCGATATGTTGTTGGCCCTGCCGGATCCCGGCACATTACCGGAAACCCTTTACGGCGCCCGGGAGTTTGTCGCCCAATCCGCTCATCACAGGTTGATGTTCGACCTGTTTATGGTGGGTGTCAGCGGCGGCCTGTTTATTGTCCCTCTGTATGCCTTTATCCAGTCCCGAGCCGCCAAGGGCGAGTGCGCCCGCGCCATTGCCGCCAACAACATAGTCAATGCCCTGTTTATGGTGGTATCGGCCCTGTTGTCCATGGTGCTGTTGGGGGTAGTCGGCCTCAGCATAGTGCAGCTGTTTCTAATGTTGGCGCTGACGAATGCCCTGGTCGCCTTCTACGTTTATCGTCAGGTGCCTGAGTTTACCCAAAGGTTTGTCAGTTATTTGCTGAGCCACCTGCTGTACCGGGTCACGGTACGGGGCAGGCCGAATATTCCCAAAGAAGGCGCCGGACTGATCGTGTGTAACCATGTCAGCTATGTGGATGCGCTGCTGATTTTGGGTGCCTCCACCCGACCGATCCGTTTTGTGATGGACAAAAGCATCAGCGAAATGCCTCTGCTCAGGTATCTGTTCCGCCATGCCGGCGTTATTCCCATCTGCTCACCCAAACAATGTGCGCAAACCTATGAGAAAGCCTTTGAGCGCATAGATGCGGCCCTGGCGCAGGGAGATCTGGTGTGTATTTTCCCCGAGGGCCGTCTGTCACCGGATGGTGAACTGGGTGAATTTCGCCCTGGTGTGGAGCAGATCCTCAACCGTCGCCCCGTACCTGTTATCCCCATGGCGCTGAAAGGCCTGTGGGGATCCTATTTCAGCCACAAGGATGGCCACGCCCTCACCACCCGACCCAAACGATTTTGGTCAAAGGTTGGGATCGATATAGCTCCGGCCCTGGATGGTGTGGCGCCCGACAGGCATCAGCTTAGAGAGCGAGTGGCGGCATTGCTTGCATCGCCCGACTGAGGCATAAATTGGCAATTGCACTGGCCCGGACGTTTGGGACAGTGCAATCAGTGTTGAATTGTCACTGAGCCGCCTCAGCCGAGGCGGTTCTGCTTTTGCTGATCCAGATACTCTGCCATCGCCTGATGGCTGCCACTGAAGATGACGCGTTCTTCCTTTTTACTTAGCTGGAAGCGGTACATGGGGTCGTAATACACCTCCAGCAGCAGGGTGATCCAGCTGAGGTGCGCCCTTGTATCGTTGCTGCTGATTTGCGTGGCCAGGGCATCGGTCATCAGCGCTTTGACTTCGTCATGCACCTTGCCCCCAAGGCGTTTGTAGATGCCTTTCAGGCTGGCGAACAGATAGTCGCTGAAGGCGTTGAAGCCCTGTTCTTCACCCAGTCTGCTGATGTAGCCCGCATGCATCTTGTGCACATAGTCGTCCAACAACCTCGGCAGCCTGTCCTCAAGGGACTCTTCCAGTACCAATACGGGGGCTGCTTGCATTTTGTCGTAGAAACTCTTGGGAATGGCCGAGCGCCCAATCAAAAAGCTTTCATCTTCCAACAACAGGCTTGGCTCGGCTCTGTCCTCATGATGCAGCAACGCAATGGCGAGGTTATTTTCAAAGTTGATTTGGCTGGGTTGACCCTCGTGGTTTTTGCCGAAGCTTGAACCCCTGTGGTTGGCAATGCCTTCCAAATCCACCGCTTCGCTGCGGCTCTGTATGAATTCGGTTTTACCCGAGCCCGTGATGCCGCTGAGGATCTGCATCTGCCCCTTGGCGGGTGCCATTTCTATGGTATCCAACAGGAACTGACGCATGGCTTTGTAACCGCCATCGATAAAAGGTACTTCAATTCCGGCTTCTTTGAGCCATTGCTGGGTCAGCTGGGAGCGCAGGCCGCCGCGAAAACAGTAGAGGTAGCCTTCGGGATGACGCTGGAAGAAGTCCAACCAGGCCGCAACCCTGGCTTCCTTGACCTTACCGCATACCAGTGAATGCCCCAGTGCGATGGCAGCCTCTTGTCCCTGTTGTTTGTAGCAGGTGCCCACCTTTTGCCGCTCATTGTCATTCATCAGCGGCAGATTGGTGGCAGAGGGAAAGGCACCCTTGTCGAATTCAATCGGGGCGCGTACGTCCATCATCGGATGGCCGGAGGTGAAGATCTGCCGGTATTGCTCCCTGGGGATACGCTTGAGCGTCATTTGCGTAACTCCAATTTGCCGTTACCGGCCTTGAGCTGGCCAATGCACACAGCTTCTATTCCCTGTTGTTGCAGCAGCGCCATTAGCCCGGCTTCCCCTTCGGCAGAGACGGCGACCAAGAGCCCGCCACTGGTTTGGGGATCGCACAGCAGTGCTTTTTCACGCTCGTTGAGTGTCGGCAGGTGCTCACCGTAGCTGTCGTAATTTCTGTGGGTGCCACCGGGAATGCAGCCCAGGCCAAGGTAATGTTCAGCCTTGGCCAGCAGCGGGATCTTGTCTATTGCGACTTCTGCATCCAGCCCGGCACCCTGGCACACTTCCAGCAAATGACCGGCAAGTCCGAAGCCGGTCACATCGGTCAGGGCGTTGACACCTGGCAGCCTGGCAATGTCGGCGCCGATTTTATTCAGCTGACACATGGCCTCGGGGGCTATGTGTTCATCCTCGAGGGCCAGTTTCTTTTGCTTTTGGGCCGTGGTCAGTATGCCAATGCCTATGGGTTTGGTGAGAAAGAGTCTGTCACCGGCCTTGGCGGTATTGTTTTGTTTCAGATGTTCCAGCGCAATTTGCCCCGTGACCGCCAGGCCGAAAATGGGTTCGGGGGCATCTATGCTGTGACCACCGGCGAGCATAATGCCGGCATCGGCACAGGCCTGACGGCCACCATCAACCACTTGTTGGGCGACTTCTGCCGGCAGTTTGTTGATGGGCCAACCCAGAATGGCTATGGCCATTATCGGAGTGCCACCCATGGCGTAAATATCGCTGATGGCGTTGGTGGCAGCGATACGGCCAAAGGTGAAGGGGTCGTCCACTATGGGCATGAAGAAGTCGGTCGTACTGATGATGCCCGTGGTGTCATTGAGTTTGTATACGGCGGCATCATCGCGGCTGGCATTGCCGACCAGCAGCTTGGGATCGTCGAAGACAGGCAACTGGGATGCGAGTATGGTACTCAGCACCTTGGGAGAAATCTTGCAGCCGCAGCCGGCGCCATGGCTGTATTCGGTGAGTTTGATGGGTGATGGTGACATTTCAGGTTGCCCGCTTTAACGATAGTGGCCAACATGATAATACCTTACGGCCGCCATGCAAGGCGGCCGTGGTCACAGGACTAACGATAGGCGGCGTTCAGACTGTTCCAATTGGCCTGTTGCAGCTTGAGGCGCGACTTGAGTTCGTTGAATCTGGGGCGCAGCTCCTCAAGGCATAGCTTGTGGCGCTTGGCCTCCAACAGCTCTTTCTTTACCTGATAGAACTCAAGTAGCTGCTGTTTCAGCGTCTCGTATTCGCCCTGCAGTGTTTGCCACAATTCTTCATAATCCTGCCTGTGCGTGATCCGCTGCTGGGTGCGCTTGAGTTGCATCTGCAATTTGGCGGCCTCGATGCGTTCCTGGGGCACCTTGCGCAAGTCGCTGGCCATACCCAACCAGGAAAGTAGTTTGATCAGCCACTTGGTGGGATCGTAATGCCACCAACGTATGCCGTTGCGGTAGTCGTTTTCGAAAATATGGTGGAAGTTGTGGTAGCCCTCACCATAGGTCAGCAAAGCCAATACACCGTTGTCGCGGGCAGTATTCCTGTCGGTGTAGGGTTGGTTGCCCCAGATATGGGCCAGGGAGTTGATAAAGAAGGTGCAGTGATGCACCACTACCAGACGCAGCAAACCGGCCACCAACAACATGGTCCAGACATCGCCGTTGAACCAACCCAGCAATGCCGGCAGCCCTATGTTCATCACCAACACCAACGCCAGATAATGTTTATGCTGCCACATGACTATGGGATCGTTCTGCAGGTCGCGGACGTTGTTATAGTCGTGATAGCGATGGGCCTGGTATTCACGCAGCATCCAGCCGATATGGCTGTACCAGAAACCCATGTTCGCTGAATAGGGATCTTTGTCGTTATCGTCCACATGCTTGTGGTGCACCCTGTGATCGGAAGACCAGTGCAGGGCACTGTTTTGCAGTGCCAGGGCGCCACCCAGTGCATACAGCCACCTTACCGCCCCATTGGCCTTATAGGCTTTATGGGACCAGAGCCTGTGGTAGCCGGCGGTGATAGACATACCGCTATAGAAGGCCAGTACCACAAAGGTCAGCCATTCTATGGCGTCTATGCCATGGGACCATGCGCGCCAGGGGATGAGCACTGCGGCGCCGGTGAAGGTCAGCAGAAACAGCATCAGATTGAGCCAGATGATTGGGGGTTTGTTCATTATCGGTTTCCAAATCGCGTTTAAGCGTACAACTGTAAGCTAATTTACCTGCAAGGACCCCATGGGGTCAAGCCGGCCGGGGCTGTGTTTCTGCGGCAAACGGGTTATTATCTGCAACATCATAGGTTTGGATGGAACAGGACATGAGTATCGGGATTCGGGCACAGCAGAAAGAAAAAACCCGCCGTGCGCTGGTGGATGCGGCCTTCAATCAGCTCAGTGCCGAGCGCAGTTTTTCCAGTTTGAGCCTGAGGGAAGTCGCCCGGGAAGCCAATATTGCGCCGACCTCTTTCTATCGTCATTTCAAAGATATGAACGAGCTTGGCCTGACCATGGTCGATGAAGGCGGCCTGACCTTGAGGCAGATGATGCGCAAGGGCCGCCAAAGGGCCGAGGCCGGTGGCAGCGTGATCCGCATTTCCGTGGATACCTTTATGGAAGTGCTGGACTCCAATCCCAACGTGTTCCGCATCTTGCTCCACGAGCGCTCCGGCACCTCGGCCGCCTTTCGCGCGGCGGTTGCCCGTGAGATTGAACACTTTATTTCCGAGCTGGCCCATTACACAGAGGAGACGGCCCATCGCAGTCCCGCTTTGGCAAGGGCCCAGGCAGAAGCGCTGGTGACTCTGGTATTCAACGCCGGCGCTGCGGCCCTGGACATGAAAAAGGCGGATCGCAAGGTGCTGGCGGATCAGTTGGTGATGCAGCTGCGCATGGTGGCGACCGGCGCCGAAGTATTGCAGCACAAATTGGATAACAGGTAGGTCTGCAATCAATAACAAAACGGAGCCTTAAGGCTCCGTTTTGTTTTGAAGGAGCTTATTTACGACGCTCCAGCAACACACCCGCTTCGGTGTGATGGGTATAAGGGAACTGATCGAACAGGGCAAAGCGAGTGATCTCGTGGGTTTGGCTGAGCACTGCCAGGTTGTCCTTCAGAGTCTCAGGATTGCAGGAGATATAGAGAATGCGCTCATAGCCCTGCACCAGTTTGACCGTCTCCGCATCCAAACCCGCTCTGGGTGGGTCCACAAAGATGGTGTTGCAGTCATAGCTTTGCAGATCGATACCCTCAAGGCGCTTAAAGCTTTTACCACCCTGCATTGCCAGGGTGAAGTCTTCCGCTGACATGCGGATTATATCCAGATTGGCTATGTTGTTGATGGCGATGTTGTACTGGGCCGCATCCACAGACGGTTTGGCCAGTTCGGTCGCCAATACCCGCTGAAAATTCTGCGCCAGGGCAATGGAGAAATTGCCGTTACCGCAATAGAGTTCCAGCAGATCGCCCTGACTGTTTTGGGTGGCATCAATGGCCCATTCCAGCATTTTGACCGCCACCTTGGCATTGGGTTGGGTAAAGCTGTTTTCTATCTGTTTGTAATGGTATTGGCGACCATTGACATCCAGAGTCTCAACCACAAAATCCCGGTCCAGTATCAGTTTCTGTTTTCTGGCGCGGCCTATAATGTCAACCTTGAACCGGTCAGACAGCGCAGCTTTCAGGGCTTTGGCTTGCTCCAGCCAATCATCCCCAAGCTGCCTGTGGTAGAGCAGGCTGACCAGAATTTCCCCTGAGAGCGTGGACAGAAAATCCACCTGGAACAGCTTGTGGCGCAGCACGGGATTGGGTCGCAGATGTGTCATTAACTCCAGCATCATCTGGTTGATGAGCGTGCCGGCCGGCAGATATTGGTCACAGCGAACCTTTTGCTGCAGGGCATTATCGAACATGTAATAGTAGAGATCGTCTCCATCGTGCCATACCCGGAATTCACTGCGCATCCGATAGTGGGCCGGTTCAGAGGCGAAGACTTCCAATGCCGGAGGTGTGAATTCGGCAAAGGCCTCTATCAGTGACTGGCTCTTGTCCGCCAACTGGGCATCATACTGCCGGGGATCCATTGCTGCTAAATTCATTGTTACTTACCTTGGCCTTGTTTGGGGGCGCAAATTTTATACCAGATGACGTTGATGTCCAGCTTTCTGGGCAATCGGCAATACTGGCAGAGGCGTGAGCGGTGTGGGAAAATGACGGCCTCGCAATGGCGCTGGAGTGTATAAGCTTTGGGTAACAGTATCTTGGTATTCGATTCGGGTATAGGTGGCCTGTCTGTGCTGCAGGAAATCCGTGCCCGTTTGCCGGAGCACGAATACTGCTATCTGTTTGACAATGCCCGCCTGCCCTACGGCGAGCTGAGTGAGCAGGAGCTCATCTCCGGTTGTGTTTGCCTGATTGAAGATATGGTTGCCCGTTGTGGTGCGGCTGTGGTGGTCATAGCCTGCAATACCGCCAGTACCTTGGTGCTGCCGGCCTTGCGATCCCGGTTGAGTATTCCAGTTGTTGGGGTGGTGCCGGCGATTAAACCCGCTGCGGCCATGTCACACTCAGGACATATAGGACTATTGGCAACCCCGGGGACGGTGAGGCGGGCTTATACCCATGAACTGATAGCCAGTCATGCCAAAGATAGCCAGGTACATCTCTTTGGCAGCTCAGAGCTGGTGATGATGGCAGAGGCCAAAATGGCGGGCCAGCCGGTAGATCTTTCCCTGTTAAGCAAAATACTGGCGCCGGTGAAGGAAACAGAGATAGATGTGCTGGTATTGGGCTGCACCCATTTCCCCTTGCTCGCCGAAGAGCTGAGTCAGGTTTTGGGGGAAACAATCAGGCTGGTGGATTCGGGGGAGGCAATCGCCAGGCGGGTGGTCCACCTTCTCGGGGAGGCTGCCATAATAACAGGTCCGGGTAAATTGACCGCCTGGCATACCACAGATGCCATCAGTGAAGGTCTGTCAACGTCCCTCTGGGCGTTAGGTTTTAACGCTATCTCGCCTTATCGCATAGAAGGACGCTGACCAAAGGGCTTATTCGTCGCCCTTTTCCTGTCCTTCGCCGTCTTGAGTCTTGGCTTCCCTTACCTTCAGGGTGCGCTCCTGAAAGGTAAAGTCATTCAGCTTGGTCATGGCTTTTTTGGCGCCAGCTTCAGACATCTCCACAAAACCGAAGCCTTTACGGCGGCCGGTCTTGCGATCCCGCACCAAACGGACCGAGTTGACCGGGCCGAATTCACCAAACAGGATTTTAACTTCACCTTCATGCACCCGGTAGGGCAGGTTGCCTACATAGAGTGTCATGGTTGGTCCTGTGTACTCGGTTTCGGTTGCTTGCGCCTGTGCATCCGGCAACAAGATAAATACCACGCCGGCAATAATTGCGCCCGCCGCGAATGCTATGTATGCCGGCAGGGTCGGCATAAACTGATAGATAGCAAAAGCTCCCAGCGCAGCAACAATCAAAACAATAAGAAATGATTTCTGCATAAAAAGTTGGTCTCTAATCAAATGAAAATGATAAATAACTGTTAACAACCGGTATATGGTAATGAATTCTCAGGGGTTAAACCAGCGGAGTGGAGAAAAAATGAGCGTGTCAGGTCGCAATATTTGAGTTTATTTTCGGTGTGAAGAGCCTGCTGGTGTGAAAATCAGCCAATTCGCGTCTTTTATCCGCAATTTGCCGTAAACATCAGCAGTTGATCTCCAAAGACCGGATTAGTGCTTGCCGACTCGTTATTCCCCCCTATAATGCGCCTCGTTCCGGAGACAAGGGCCTGTTGGGCAAATACTTGAATCGGGGACGCTGTTGTTCGCAACAGCAGCTGAGCTAAAATTTAGCCAGTCAGCGTCAGGCGAAGAAAAAATGCTTGACGCAACATGGGTGAAGCGTAGAATACGCAGCCCTGACCAGAAGAGAAATGGTCAACGTTCTTTAACAATTTATCAAGCAATCTGTGTGGACACTCGCAGAGCTGATGACATCGACAACGATATTCATCAGTGAATGATGTCCATGCAAACATGCAGTTTGCGACTGTTTAACAGTTGCAAAATCGACAGAATTCATTGAGCAGTTTGGCGTAAGCCAAACACCAAAACTTTTAATTGAAGAGTTTGATCATGGCTCAGATTGAACGCTGGCGGCAGGCCTAACACATGCAAGTCGAGCGGTAACACAAGGGAGCTTGCTCCTGAGGTGACGAGCGGCGGACGGGTGAGTAATGCCTGGGAACTTGCCCATTCGAGGGGGATAACAGTTGGAAACGACTGCTAATACCGCATACGCCCTACGGGGGAAAGCAGGGGAACTTCGGTCCTTGCGCGAATGGATAGGCCCAGGTGGGATTAGCTAGTTGGTGAGGTAAAGGCTCACCAAGGCGACGATCCCTAGCTGTTCTGAGAGGATGATCAGCCACACTGGGACTGAGACACGGCCCAGACTCCTACGGGAGGCAGCAGTGGGGAATATTGGACAATGGGCGCAAGCCTGATCCAGCCATGCCGCGTGTGTGAAGAAGGCCTTCGGGTTGTAAAGCACTTTCAGTGGGGAGGAAAGGTTGTAGGTTAATACCCTATAGCTGTGACGTTACCCACAGAAGAAGCACCGGCTAACTCCGTGCCAGCAGCCGCGGTAATACGGAGGGTGCAAGCGTTAATCGGAATTACTGGGCGTAAAGCGTGCGCAGGCGGTTTGTTAAGCGAGATGTGAAAGCCCCGGGCTCAACCTGGGAATTGCATTTCGAACTGGCAAACTAGAGTCTTGTAGAGGGGGGTAGAATTCCAGGTGTAGCGGTGAAATGCGTAGAGATCTGGAGGAATACCGGTGGCGAAGGCGGCCCCCTGGACAAAGACTGACGCTCAGGCACGAAAGCGTGGGGAGCAAACAGGATTAGATACCCTGGTAGTCCACGCCGTAAACGATGTCTACTCGGAGTTTGGTGTCTTGAACACTGGGCTCTCAAGCTAACGCATTAAGTAGACCGCCTGGGGAGTACGGCCGCAAGGTTAAAACTCAAATGAATTGACGGGGGCCCGCACAAGCGGTGGAGCATGTGGTTTAATTCGATGCAACGCGAAGAACCTTACCTACTCTTGACATCCAGAGAACTTGGCAGAGATGCCTTGGTGCCTTCGGGAACTCTGAGACAGGTGCTGCATGGCTGTCGTCAGCTCGTGTTGTGAAATGTTGGGTTAAGTCCCGCAACGAGCGCAACCCTTATCCTTACTTGCCAGCGGGTCATGCCGGGAACTTTAGGGAGACTGCCGGTGATAAACCGGAGGAAGGTGGGGACGACGTCAAGTCATCATGGCCCTTACGAGTAGGGCTACACACGTGCTACAATGGTCAGTACAGAGGGTTGCGAAGCCGCGAGGTGGAGCTAATCCCATAAAGCTGGTCGTAGTCCGGATTGGAGTCTGCAACTCGACTCCATGAAGTCGGAATCGCTAGTAATCGTGGATCAGAATGCCACGGTGAATACGTTCCCGGGCCTTGTACACACCGCCCGTCACACCATGGGAGTGGGCTGCAAAAGAAGTGGGTAGCTTAACCTTCGGGGGGGCGCTCACCACTTTGTGGTTCATGACTGGGGTGAAGTCGTAACAAGGTAGCCCTAGGGGAACCTGGGGCTGGATCACCTCCTTACCTAAGCGATGCGTCGCACTGTTGAGTGTTCACACAGATTGCTTGATAGATGAAAAGAGACAAATGCGTGAGGGTCTGTAGCTCAGGTGGTTAGAGCGTTCGCCTGATAAGCGAGAGGTCGGTAGTTCGAGTCTACTCAGACCCACCAATCTCATTGATGCTGCGTTGGGCTCGTCGTCGTTTACTTCAGTAAACTTCCGCCGTTCCCGCCTTGCCTGAATGAGATTAATCATCCCGCATTGTTTCAGACTGTGATGACGGCGGATGCTGTCTGAAATGGGGCTATAGCTCAGCTGGGAGAGCGCCTGCCTTGCACGCAGGAGGTCTGCGGTTCGATCCCGCATAGCTCCACCACTTCGCTGCCACAGCGACAGTCTCAGGAATAGAGACGCCAAAGATAAGTATTGAATTTATCTTTGGCTTTTTTAAGCCCGCTCTTTAACAATTTGGAAAGCTGATAGTAGAAACTGGACCCTCTCTTAGAGATGGATTCAGTTAATACAAAAATTGAGTTCTCAAACACTTCAATCAAGTGTTTTGGGTATTCTTCAAGGCGGGTCCATTTCCTACCCTGGAAATGAGACCAAGTAAAACCAGCTGGTCGCAACAGCTCAAGTGAAACTCATTTGGGTTGTATGGTTAAGCGACTAAGCGTATACGGTGGATGCCTTGGCAGTCAGAGGCGATGAAGGACGTAGTAACTTGCGAAAAGCGTTGGTGAGGTAGTAACAACCGTTATAGCCAGCGATGTCCGAATGGGGGAACCCGGCAGCATAAGCTGTCATCACTACATGAATACATAGTGTAGTGAGGCGAACGAGGGGAACTGAAACATCTAAGTACCCTTAGGAAAAGAAATCAACCGAGATTCCCTAAGTAGCGGCGAGCGAACGGGGATTAGCCCTTAAGTCTCTGGGGTGTTAGTGGAATGCGTTGGAAAGCGCAACGGTACAGGGTGATAGTCCCGTACACGACAACTAACCAGAGATGAAAACGAGTAAGGCGGCACACGTGATATGTTGTCTGAACATGGGGGGACCATCCTCCAAGGCTAAATACTCCTGACTGACCGATAGTGAACCAGTACCGTGAGGGAAAGGCGAAAAGAACCCCTGTGAGGGGAGTGAAATAGAACCTGAAACCGTATACGTACAAGCAGTGGGAGCGGTTCTTGAGACCGTGACTGCGTACCTTTTGTATAATGGGTCAGCGACTTACATTTAGTAGCGAGGTTAAGCGAATAGCGGAGCCGTAGGGAAACCGAGTGTTAACTGCGCGTTTAGTTGCTAGGTGTAGACCCGAAACCCGGTGATCTAGCCATGGGCAGGTTGAAGGTTGAGTAACATCAACTGGAGGACCGAACCGACTAATGTTGAAAAATTAGCGGATGACTTGTGGCTGGGGGTGAAAGGCCAATCAAACCGGGAGATATCTGGTTCTCCTCGAAAGCTATTTAGGTAGCGCCTCGGACGAACACCTTTGGGGGTAGAGCACTGTTAAGGCTAGGGGGTCATCCCGACTTACCAACCCTTTGCAAACTCCGAATACCAAAGAGTGCTATCCGGGAGACAGACGGCGGGTGCTAACGTCCGTCGTCAAAAGGGAAACAACCCAGACCGTCAGCTAAGGTCCCAAAGTAATTGCTAAGTGGGAAACGATGTGGGAAGGCTTAGACAGCTAGGATGTTGGCTTAGAAGCAGCCATCATTTAAAGAAAGCGTAATAGCTCACTAGTCGAGTCGGCCTGCGCGGAAGATGTAACGGGGCTAAGCAATTCACCGAAGCTACGGGTGTGCACGATAACGTGTACGCGGTAGAGGAGCGTTCTGTAAGCCGTTGAAGGTGAAGGGGTAACCCACACTGGAGGTATCAGAAGTGCGAATGCTGACATGAGTAACGATAAAGGGGGTGAAAAACCCCCTCGCCGAAAGACCAAGGGTTCCTGTCCAACGTTAATCGGGGCAGGGTGAGTCGACCCCTAAGGCGAGGCCGAAAGGCGTAGTCGATGGGAAACGGGTTAATATTCCCGTACTTCTGCTAACTGCGATGGAGAGACGGAGAAGGCTAGGCCAGCACGGCGTTGGTTGTCCGTGTTTAAGGTGGTAGGTGGTGTGCTTAGGCAAATCCGGGCACACATACACCGAGAGCTGATGACGAGGTGCTACGGCACTGAAGTGGTTGATGCCAGGCTTCCAGGAAAATCTTCTAAGCTTCAGGTTAGCAGGAATCGTACCCCAAACCGACACAGGTGGTCGGGTAGAGAATACCAAGGCGCTTGAGAGAACTCGGCTGAAGGAACTAGGCAAAATGGTACCGTAACTTCGGGAGAAGGTACGCTGCTGTTGGTGGAGGGACTTGCTCCCCGAGCTGACGGCAGTCGCAGATACCAGGTGGCTGCAACTGTTTATCAAAAACACAGCACTGTGCAAACTCGCAAGAGGAAGTATACGGTGTGACGCCTGCCCGGTGCCGGAAGGTTAATTGATTGGGTTATCGCAAGAGAAGCTCATGATCGAAGCCCCGGTAAACGGCGGCCGTAACTATAACGGTCCTAAGGTAGCGAAATTCCTTGTCGGGTAAGTTCCGACCTGCACGAATGGCGTAATGATGGCCACGCTGTCTCCAGCCGAGACTCAGTGAAGTTGAAATTGCGGTGAAGATGCCGTATACCCGCGGCTAGACGGAAAGACCCCGTGAACCTTTACTATAGCTTGGCACTGAACATTGACCCTACATGTGTAGGATAGGTGGGAGACTTTGAAGCGGGAACGCCAGTTCTCGTGGAGTCGTCCTTGAAATACCACCCTTGTAGTGTTGATGTTCTAACCTGGGCCCCTAATCGGGGTTAGGGACAGTGCCTGGTGGGTAGTTTGACTGGGGCGGTCTCCTCCCAAAGAGTAACGGAGGAGCACGAAGGTTGGCTAAGTACGGTCGGACATCGTACGGTTAGTGCAATGGCATAAGCCAGCTTAACTGCGAGACAGACACGTCGAGCAGGTACGAAAGTAGGTCATAGTGATCCGGTGGTTCTGAATGGAAGGGCCATCGCTCAACGGATAAAAGGTACTCCGGGGATAACAGGCTGATACCGCCCAAGAGTTCATATCGACGGCGGTGTTTGGCACCTCGATGTCGGCTCATCACATCCTGGGGCTGAAGTCGGTCCCAAGGGTATGGCTGTTCGCCATTTAAAGTGGTACGCGAGCTGGGTTCAGAACGTCGTGAGACAGTTCGGTCCCTATCTGCCGTGGGCGTTGGATGATTGAGGGGAGTTGCTCCTAGTACGAGAGGACCGGAGTGAACGAACCGCTGGTGTTCGGGTTGTCATGCCAATGGCATTGCCCGGTAGCTACGTTCGGAATCGATAACCGCTGAAAGCATCTAAGCGGGAAGCGAGCCCCAAGATGAGTCATCCCTTGGACCTAGAGTCCACATAAGAGCCGTTCGAGACCAGGACGTTGATAGGTCAGGTGTGTAAGCGTTGTGAGGCGTTGAGCTAACTGATACTAATGACTCGAGAGGCTTAACCATACAACCCAGATGGGTTTTACGTTTTGCTTGAAGTACCCAAACTTGATTGAAGTCGAGACTCAAGGCTCGTAAGAGCAGCAGCACAGAATTTCCGGTCGCTTAGCTCAGCCGGGAGAGCACCTCCCTTACAAGGAGGGGGTCACTGGTTCGATCCCAGTAGCGACCACCATATTTCACTGCACAGCTTTCCAAATTACCAATTTTGTCTGGTGACAATAGCATTGTGGTCCCACCTGATCCCATTCCGAACTCAGAAGTGAAACGCAATCGCGCCGATGGTAGTGTGGGGTCTCCCCATGTGAGAGTAGGTCATCGCCAGACGCCTAATAAAGGAAGAATCCCCAGCACTTGGTGTTGGGGATTTTTTCATTTATTGTCACCCTAAAACCACCTCCTATGGAGGTGGTGATCGTTCTGGTGGGGCTTTGCCCGGAGAATGCCCATGCTAAATACTCCCTCGGTTTGTTACCAGCAAATCAAGGAGTAAGTAGCATGAGCAGATATGAATCCGCGTCTCACGTATTCTATCGTTGTCAGTATCACCTCGTTTGGACACCCAAGTACAGGTACAAAATCCTGAAAGGTAATCTCGGCAGAGAGCTTTATCGAAGTATCTATGTTTACTGCAACATGAAGAAATGCAGAGTCGTGGAACTAAATGTTCAGGAAGATCATGTCCATCTAGTAGTCAGAACCCCACCCAGTCTAAGCGTGTCGGATTTAATGGGTTTTGTTAAAGGGAGAACCGCGATCAGGATGTTTGCCAAATTTCCTTATTTAAGAAAGCACAAGCTCTGGGGGAATCACTTCTGGCAACGGGGTTATTTTGTGGACTCAGTAGGAGCAAACGAAGACATAATCCGTAGATATGTACGGCACCAGGAAAAGACAGCCAAAGAAGAAGAGAAACGGCAAATAGCGTTAGGGTTGGAAGGTTAGTTTTTAAGCCCCCTTTTAGGGGGCTGTGTCAAAGCCACCTGCTATGCAGGTGGATTTTTACCTGCCGGTGAAAGTCTGCGCTTACATGGGGAATGACTAAGTGCTTGCAAAGCATGCATCCTTACCATGTGATAGGTCGATAATTGCATCCTGCATAATCGACACTTCCACCGTCCGTGGTGGTCGTAGGGTGAAGCTGTTGCGCTTACCAAACGAAGTTTGGTAAGCGCAACAGCTGAACGCGAAGAGCTTGCTCGAAGCTGGCCATCGCCAGACGCCCAATAAGACGAAGAGGCCACCCAAGCGGGTGGCCTTTTTGCTTTCAGCTTCTCAAATAACAGCCTTTCAGGGCAACACTTGTTAGCCCTTGGGGTGTGTTCTGCTGTGTTAGCGGCTAGAATGGGGCTTTCCATTCTCAGCCGGATATAAGATGTTCCCCAGCGTTTCCCTCAAATCCTTCAACACTTTTGGCCTGTCGCAGTCTTGTAACAGGCTGGAACGCATCCAATCCCAGGAGCAGCTATTAACCGTCTTACGCGAACTCAAGCAAAGTAACGCGCCTTTCTTGGTTCTGGGTGGTGGCAGTAATGTGGTGTTCACCGAGGACTTTGACGGCACTGTGTTGCAAATGGCGATTCAAGGCATTCAGGTTTATGAAGAAGAGGAATGCTTTCGTTTGGAGGTTGCTGCAGGCGTCAATTGGCACCAACTGGTATGTTTTACCCTGGAAAACGGTATGCCGGGGCTGGAAAATTTAGCATTGATCCCAGGTACCGCCGGTGCTGCCCCAATTCAGAATATTGGAGCCTACGGTGTTGAGTTTTGCGATGTTTGTGACTGGGTGGAATATCTGGACATAGGGTCGATGACGAAGCACAGGATAACGGCGGCCGAATGCCATTTTGGCTACCGTGATTCTATTTTTAAACATGCACTGAAAAATAAAGTGATCATCTGTGGCATTGGCATTCGTTTGGCGAAAGCCTGGTCGCCAAAGGTCTCTTATGGGCCCTTGAGTGAGCTGCCAGTTAAAGATCTTACTCCCAAAGCTGTCTTTGATCGGGTAGTTGCCATTCGGCGGCAGAAGTTGCCGGATCCCGAAGTACTAGGCAATGCCGGTAGTTTTTTCAAAAACCCTATTGTCGAGGCAGCGCAATACGCCGAACTTGCGGTACGTTTCCCACAGATCGTCGGTTATGGCATGGAAGACGGGCGGGTCAAGTTGGCTGCAGGCTGGTTGATTGAACAAGCTGGATTGAAGGGTTTTAAACTCGGCCAGGCCGGGGTACACGAACAGCAAGCCTTGGTTTTGGTGAATCTCGGCTCTGCGACGGGGGCTGACATATGCGCGTTGGCGCGATTGGTGATGCAGAGGGTGCAGGAAAAGTTTGCTGTGCGGCTGGAGGCTGAGCCGAATATCATAGGACATCAACAGCTGGAGGCTGAAAATGAGTGAACATTGGCAACGTAAACGCGAAATTCTGGCATTGATGGCGGCCGGTGACTTTGTTTCCGGAGAGCTTTTAGCTGAAAAGCTGGGTATCAGTCGCAGCGCAATCAATAAGCATATGGAGGGGCTTGCCGACTATGGTGTGTCCTTGTTCAGCGTTAAGGGAAAGGGATATAAATTAGCTTCGCCTGTGTCTCTTATCGACCCCGTCAGACTTAAGCAGGGCGTAGGTAAAAGGTCCTTCTACTTCGATGAAACTGACAGCACCAATGCGTTTATGCTGCAGCATGCCGATGAGCTGGAAAGTGGCGACCTTTGCGTTGCCGAGTATCAATCCAGTGGCAGGGGAAGGCGGGGGCGCAGCTGGGTATCGCCCTACGGCAGTCACCTGTATTTTTCACTGTTCTGGTCTCTCCCTGAGCTGTCAAAGGCCATGGGTTTAAGTCTGGTGGCCGGTTGCGCTCTGGCCAAGGTGTTGGCGGACTTGGGAGTTGAGGAATTGGGGTTGAAATGGCCCAATGACCTTTATTTTCAAGGTCGCAAGTTGGCTGGCATCCTGGTGGAAATTAAGGGGCAGGCCGATGGAGAGTGCCAACTGGTGATTGGCATAGGTGTGAATCTTGCCATGCCCACGAACCAAGCAGAGAAAATTGACCAACCCTGGAGTGATTTGCAATCGACGGAAAGGGTGCCCGATAAGACAGCTTTGACCCTGGCTTTGCATAGCCAATTATGCAGGGACTTGGAACTTTTCGAGCGGGAAGGTCTTGGCGCTTTCCAGAGCCGTTGGTCTGCTGCCGATGAGTTTGCCGGCAAACCGGTTGAACTGCTGATGGCAGACAGGCGCGTCGCCGGAATTTGCCGCGGAATAGATGAGCAAGGGGCCCTGCTGCTTGAGACGGATGCCGGACTGCAGAGTTTTATCGGCGGAGAAATCAGCCTGAGGGCCGGGCATTGACCGGTGAGAGCGCCTTATTTACGCAGTAACACCTGTTCCATCTGGTGATTGTGTCCTTTACGCAATATCAGATGAGCCCGCTCCCGGGTGGGTTGGATGTTTTGCCTCAGGTTGGGGCCGTTGATGCTGTCCCAGATCTGTGCGGCGGTGTCGACGGCCTCATTGTCACTCAGTGCCGCATAATGATGGAAGTAGGAGCGTTCGTCGGCAAAGGCACCGCTGCGGAATTGCAGAAAACGTTCTATATACCATTGCTTCAGTAAATCCTCTTCGGCGTCCACATAAATGGAAAAGTCCACAAAGTCGGACACAAAGGGACGTCGGATATCCACATGGGCATCCAAGCCGGTTTGCAATACGTTAAGGCCTTCCAGGATCAGTATGTCCGGCTTATTGATGATCTGGTGCTGGTCTTTGATGCGGTCGTAGCTGAGGTGCGAATAAATCGGTGCTTTGACCTCAGTCTTGCCGGATTTCACCGCAGAGATAAATTCGATCAGCATCCGCCCATCGTAGCTTTCCGGAAAGCCTTTGCGCTTGAGTAGCCCTTTGCGCTTGAGCTCGGCCAGAGGATAAAGGAAGCCGTCGGTAGTTAACAAGTCGACCTTGGGATGCTCAGGCCATTGTTGCAGCAACGCCTGCAGTATCCGCGCTGTGGTGCTCTTGCCGACGGCGACACTGCCGGCAATGCTGATGATATAGGGGCTGTCGGTGGGTTTTCGGCCAAGGAAGGCATTGAGTATGACGCCTCTCTGCTGCTTGGAGCCCACAATAAGGTTAAGCAAGCGGCTTAAGGGCAAATAGATGTCCGTCACCTCGGACAAGGAAATGCGTTCATTGATACCACGCAGGTGGCTGAGGTCACCTTCGTTAAGCGTCAAGGGCACCGCATTCCGGAGTTCGGCCCATTGGTTGCGGTCGAAGTTCAAGTAGAGGGCCTGCTGGGTCTGGTTATTATTCATGCACTTTCCTTACCTTAGGCTGGGCACAGTACACCAGCTCCGGAAACGGCACAATAGTGACGAATAACCCTTAACACGGATTGTTGTAGTGCCAGGGCGGAAGACGTGCAAAAAAGCGCCGCTTGGCACTTTTTTTGGCGAAATTGCGATTTTTCTGTTGCACTCATGGCGACATTTACCTAATATCCGCTACCGAAATGACATGCCGGCATAGCTCAGTTGGTAGAGCAACTGACTTGTAATCAGTAGGTCCCGAGTTCGACTCTTGGTGCCGGCACCATTTTACTGGAGGGGTTCCCGAGTGGCCAAAGGGATCAGACTGTAAATCTGACGGCTCCGCCTTCGAAGGTTCGAATCCTTCTCCCTCCACCATTTTCCTAGGTACTAGGTGGCCAAAAGTTAGGTTGTGCGGGCATCGTATAATGGTATTACTCCAGCCTTCCAAGCTGATAACGCGGGTTCGATTCCCGCTGCCCGCTCCAATTTAAGATGCTGATATGGCTCAGGTGGTAGAGCGCATCCTTGGTAAGGATGAGGTCGGCAGTTCGAATCTGCCTATCAGCACCAGCCTCTCTTTATAAATGCTACTTTTACCTAAAGTAAACGGTTCGATGTCAGTTAATGACATCGGATTTTTTCTATATACAGGTTTTCATCACCAAGCATCTTGGATTGAGGCAATACCATGGCAAAAGCTAAATTTGAACGTTCCAAACCCCACGTAAACGTGGGCACCATCGGTCACGTTGACCATGGTAAAACCACTCTGACTGCTGCTATCTCTCACGTACTGGCTAAGACCTACGGTGGTGAGGCTAAAGACTTCGCTCAAATCGACAACGCTCCAGAAGAGCGTGAGCGCGGTATTACCATCAACACCTCTCACATCGAGTACGATACTCCTACTCGTCACTACGCCCACGTAGACTGCCCAGGCCACGCTGACTATGTTAAAAACATGATCACCGGTGCTGCCCAGATGGACGGCGCTATCCTGGTAGTAGCTGCGACCGACGGTCCAATGCCACAAACTCGTGAGCACATCCTGCTGTCTCGTCAGGTAGGTGTACCTTTCATCATCGTGTTCATGAACAAGTGTGACATGGTAGATGACGAAGAGCTGCTGGAACTGGTAGAGATGGAAGTTCGTGAACTGCTGTCTGAATACGACTTCCCAGGTGATGACCTGCCAGTAATCCAAGGTTCTGCTCTGAAGGCTCTGGAAGGCGACGCTGCTTGGGAAGCCAAGATCATCGAGCTGGCCGAAGCCCTGGATACCTACATTCCTGAGCCAGAGCGTGACATCGATAAGCCATTCCTGCTGCCAATCGAAGACGTATTCTCAATCTCTGGCCGTGGTACTGTAGTAACCGGTCGTGTTGAGCGTGGTATCATCAACGTAGGTAACGAAGTTGAAATCGTGGGTATCCACGACACCACCAAGACCACCTGTACCGGTGTTGAAATGTTCCGCAAGCTGCTGGACGAAGGCCGTGCCGGTGAGAACGTAGGTGTTCTGCTGCGTGGTACCAAGCGTGATGAAGTAGAGCGTGGTCAAGTACTGGCCAAGCCTGGTTCAATCAACCCACACACTACTTTTGAATCAGAAGTATACGTTCTGTCAAAAGAAGAAGGTGGTCGTCACACTCCATTCTTCAAAGGCTACCGTCCACAGTTCTACTTCCGTACAACTGACGTGACCGGTACCATCGAACTGCCAGAAGGCGTAGAGATGGTAATGCCTGGTGACAACATCAAGATGGTTGTTACCCTGATCTGCCCAATCGCGATGGACGAAGGTCTGCGCTTCGCAATCCGTGAAGGCGGCCGTACCGTTGGTGCTGGTGTAGTAGCCAAGATCATCGCTTAATTGCGGTAATTGGTAGAAAAGGCGACCTCAGGGTCGCCTTTTTGTTTTAAGCCAAGCAGATAGTTTTTCTATTCAGGGTGGTGGTGCAGTGTTTTTGGCGTGTCACAGCCTTGCACCTCCGGTTGAATAAGAATACAATCTATGGCCGATTTTTAAGCCCTGAGCCTGTCGTTTCCGGCAATTCATGGCGAGTTCGGAAAATGGGGCAGATCCCGGTAACTATCGGGACTAGGGTGCCTGGCTCAGGCCGTATTGAGTAACGGAATTAACCGATGACAACTAATACTGAAAACCAGGGAAGCTCTCTGGATCTCGTTAAGTGGGGGGTGGCAATCCTGTTGCTGGCCGCTGCTGTAATTGGCAACCAAATGTACAGTGAGGCCAGCGTTGTGGTGCGGGCCCTGGCAGTAATTGTGGCATTTGCCATCGCAGCATTTGTTGCGTTGCAGACCGAAAAAGGCAAACAAGCCCTGGCTTTTGCCCGCGAGTCGCAAATTGAAGTGCGCAAAGTGATATGGCCGACCCGTAAAGAAGCCCTGACCACTACCTATATCGTACTGGCAGCTACAGGTGTTCTCGCGATTATTCTGTGGGGCCTGGATGCGGTTCTGCTGAAAATAGTTAACTTTATTACCGGCGTATAGGCACCTCGAATGACTGAAGCTAAAGAAGCTAAGAAAAGATGGTATGTGGTTCAAGCATTCTCCGGCTACGAGGGCCGAGTGTGCAAATCTTTAATTGAACACATCAAGATGCACGGCATGGAACAATACTTCGGCGAAGTCTTGGTTCCTACCGAAGAAGTTGTTGAAATGCGTGCCGGTCAGCGTCGCAAGAGTGAGCGCAAGTTCTTCCCTGGCTACGTGCTGGTACAGATGGAAATGAACGATGACTCTTGGCACCTGGTCAAGAGCATTCCACGCGTGATGGGCTTTATTGGCGGTACTTCTGATCGCCCAGCGCCCATCAGCGACAAAGAAGCCGAGGCAATTCTGCGCCGTCTGCAGGAAACCACGGATTCTCCAACCCATCGCGTTATGTTCGAACCAGGTGAAGTGGTTCGGGTTAACGACGGTCCCTTTGCTGATTTTAACGGCACTGTGGAAGAGGTCGATTATGACAAGAACCGCGTTAAGGTCTCTGTGATGATCTTCGGCCGTTCAACCCCTGTCGAACTGGACTTCAGCCAGATCGAGAAAGGTTGATTAAATAAAGCACAAAAATCCGTTTGGCAAGGGGTGTGGGTTTCTGTATAATCCGCACCCGTTGTTTTCGGGGAGCCCGTGGGCATGTCGCCTGCAGGCGTTTGAACCCAAACTGAGGAAATGTCAACATGGCAAAGAAAATTGAAGCTTACATCAAGCTGCAAGTAAAATCTGGTTCCGCTAACCCATCTCCACCAGTTGGTCCTGCTCTGGGTCAAAAAGGTGTGAACATCATGGAATTCTGTAAAGCGTTCAACGCCCGTACAGAAAAAATGGAAAAGGGCATGCCGATCCCAGTAGTGATCACTGTATACAGCGATCGCTCTTTCACTTTTGAAACCAAGACTCCACCAGCGTCTTTCATGCTGAAGCAGGCTGCTGGCCTGAAGTCAGGTTCAAGCCGTCCAAACACCCAGAAAGTGGGTACTATCAAGCGCAGCAAGCTTCAGGAAATCGCTGAAACCAAAGCTGTAGATATGACTGGTGCCGACATTGAAGCGATGACTCGCTCAATCGAAGGTACTGCACGTTCAATGGGCTTGGTAGTAGAGGACTAATAAGATGGCAAAACTGACTAAACGCATGCGCGTTATCCGCGAAAAAGTGGATGTTACCAAGAGCTACGAAATCAACGAAGCCGTTGCCCTGCTGAAAGAGCTGGCCACTGCCAAGTTCGTTGAGAGTGTTGACGTTGCAGTTAACCTGGGTGTAGACCCACGTAAATCTGACCAAAACGTTCGTGGCGCCACTGTGCTGCCACACGGTACCGGTCGTGACGTACGTGTAGCCGTATTTACCCAAGGTGCCAACGCCGAAGCCGCCAAGGCTGCCGGTGCTGAACTGGTAGGTATGGAAGATCTGGCTGAGCAGGTTAAAGCCGGCGAAATGAACTTCGACGTAGTTATCGCTTCTCCTGATGCGATGCGCGTTGTAGGTATGCTGGGTCAAATCCTGGGTCCTCGCGGCCTGATGCCAAACCCAAAAACCGGTACTGTAACTCCTAACGTTGCCGAAGCTGTTAAAAACGCCAAGGCCGGTCAGGTTCGTTACCGTAACGACAAGAACGGTATTATCCACACTACCATCGGTAAAGTGGACTTCACTCCCGTTCAGCTGAAAGAAAACCTGGAAGCACTGCTGTCTGCACTGAAGAAGGCCAAGCCTGCTGCAGCCAAAGGCCAGTACGTGAAGAAAGTCAGCATCTCCACCACTATGGGTGCAGGTGTTGCGGTAGACCAGAGCTCTCTGGAAACTGCCAACTAATTTTACAAGGGTCGTGCATTAGTCTATAATGCGCGCACTTTTGTGGGTTGAAGCCCGCTGTTTAGCGGGTTTCCATCCAAGACCGCAGGTGTTTTTCAATAAACTTAATTTCCTGCGTAGATGGTGTCAGGCCCCAGATAGAATTTTTCTGCTGGATAATCTGCACCGTAAGTGGCTGAGTTGTTAACTCAGTAGGTAAATTCCGGGGGCAACCTCGGGTAGAATCCAGGAGTAAAGCCAATGGCATTAAGACTCGAAGACAAAAAAGCGATTGTTGCTGAAGTCAACGAAGCTGCCAAAGGTGCACTGTCTGCAGTTGTCGCCGATTCTCGCGGTGTAACTGTAGGCGCCATGACCACTCTCCGTAAAAACGCCCGCGCTGCCGGTGTATATGTACGCGTAGTACGTAACACTCTGGCTCGTCGCGCCGTTGAAGGTACTGCTTTTGAGTGCCTCGGTGAAGTGTTCACTGGCCCAACTTTGATCGCTTTCTCTAACGAGCACCCAGGTGCTGCCGCGCGTCTGTTGAAAGATTTCGCGAAAGAGCAAGCTAAGTTCGAAGTTAAAGGTGCAGCTTTCGAAGGGAATTTCATCCCTGCAGCTGATATTGATCGTTTGGCAAAACTGCCGACTTACGAAGAAGCACTGGCACAGCTGATGATGACTATGAAAGAAGCATCTGCTGGCAAGTTCGTTCGTACTCTGGCTGCACTGCGCGATCAAAAACAAGAAGCCGCTTAATTTCAAGCTGGCTGCTTAATCGAATTGAATTCAGAACATTAGGAAATTTTTGTTATGTCTATCACTAAAGACCAAATCCTCGAAGCCTTTGCAGCTATGTCTGTAATGGAAGTTGTTGAACTGATCGAAGCTATGGAAGAGAAGTTCGGTGTTTCTGCCGCTGCTGCCGTAGTTTCTGGTGGTGGTGCTGAAGCCGCTGCTGTTGAAGAGAAGACCGAGTTCGACGTAGTTATGACTGCCCACGGTGACAACAAAGTTGCTGTGATCAAGGCCGTTCGTGGTGCTACCGGTCTGGGTCTGAAAGAAGCCAAAGCTATGGCTGAATCTGCTCCAGTAGCCGTTAAAGAAGGTGTTTCTAAAGAAGAAGCCGAAGCTCTGAAGAAAGAGCTGGAAGAAGCCGGCGCTTCTGTAGAAATCAAGTAAGCTATTATTTAGCTTGCAAACATTCGGGCTTGTCCCGGATGGAGGCTGGCGGTTTTTTAACCGTCGGCCTTTTTTGCGCTGTAAGCGTTGGCGATTTTTTTTCACCGTTTGTCGCCAAATTCTGCAGTCCCTAGCAGTGATTATTGGTTAGGTTCTTGCCATCAACGGTGATGGGCAAACGTGCTGAATTAACCCTTGTTGGTTCAGTCTTGGTCACATCTCGCAAGCAGAGGAAACCCATGGTTTACTCCTATTCTGAAAAGAAGCGTATTCGCAAAGACTTTGGTAAGCGTCCACAGGTGCTGGATATCCCTTACCTGCTGTCGATTCAGTTAGACTCTTTTAAGAAGTTCACCGATCAAGATCCCTCCGGTGAGCGTGGCCTTGAGGCCGCTTTCCGCAGCGTTTTTCCCATCAAGAGCTTTTCTGGTAATTCTGAGCTGCAATATGTCAGCTACAAGCTGGGTGAGCCCGTATTTGATGTGAAAGAGTGCCAGATCCGCGGCGTGACTTATTCTGCCCCCCTGCGCGTGAAACTGCGCATGGTGCTGTTTGATCGCGAAGCCGCCGCCGGCACAGTAAAAGACATTAAAGAACAAGAAGTCTACATGGGGGATATCCCTCTGATGACTGAAAACGGTACCTTCGTTATCAACGGTACCGAGCGTGTTATCGTTTCTCAGCTGCACCGTTCTCCCGGTGTGTTCTTCGACCACGACCGTGGCAAGACTCACTCTTCCGGTAAAGTGCTGTATAACGCGCGTATCATTCCTTACCGCGGTTCCTGGTTGGATTTCGAATTCGACCCGAAAGATGCGCTGTTTGTGCGTATCGACCGTCGTCGTAAGCTGCCTGCAACCATCATCCTGCGTGCCCTGGAGTTCTCTACCCAGGAAATCCTGGATCTGTTCTTTGAGCGCGTAGAGTTCTCTATCAAGAAAGATACTCTGGTGATGGGTCTGGTTCCTGAGCGTCTGCGTGGCGAAACCGCCAGCTACGACATCAAGGATGCCGAAGGCACAGTTCTGGTTGAAAAGGGCCGTCGCGTTACTGCACGTCATATCCGTCAACTGGAAAAAACCAATACTACTGAACTGGAAGTACCGGTTGAGTACATTGTTGGCAAGATCGCCGCTCAGGATTATATCGATCCCGATACCGGCGAAGTATTGCTGTCTGCCAACTCTGAAATCCGTTTGGAAGATCTGGCCCAGTTGTCTCTGGCCGGCATCAAGAACATCGCGACCCTGTACATCAACGAACTGGATCACGGTGCCTACATTTCCGACACCCTGCGTATCGATTCTTCTACCAACCGCCTCGAGGCCCTGGTGGAAATCTATCGCATGATGCGTCCTGGCGAGCCGCCAACCAAGGATGCTGCCGAAGCCCTGTTCCAGAACCTGTTCTTCAGCGAAGAGCGTTACGATCTGTCCAAAGTAGGTCGTATGAAATTCAACCGTCGTCTGGAGCTGCCCGATGACGAAGGTACCGGCGTACTGTCCAAAGAGGACATAGTTGCGGTGATGAAGAAGATCATCGAAATCCGCAACGGTTACGACGAAGTGGACGATATCGACCACCTGGGTAACCGCCGTATCCGCTCCGTTGGTGAAATGGCCGAGAACCAGTTCCGCGTTGGTCTGGTGCGTGTTGAGCGTGCCGTGCGTGAGCGTCTGTCTCTGGGCGATCTGAACGAACTGATGCCTCAGGATCTGATCAACGCCAAGCCAATCTCTGCGGCGGTGAAGGAGTTCTTCGGTTCTTCCCAGCTGTCTCAGTTTATGGATCAGAACAACCCGCTGTCAGAAGTGACTCACAAGCGTCGTATCTCCGCGCTTGGTCCCGGCGGTTTGACCCGTGAGCGCGCCGGCTTCGAAGTCCGTGACGTACACCCAACTCACTACGGTCGTCTGTGTCCAATTGAGACCCCTGAAGGTCCAAACATTGGTCTGATCAACTCTCTGGCGACCTTCGCCCGTACCAACTCTTACGGTTTCCTGGAAACGCCATACCGTAAGGTGATCGACGGCGTGGTAACCGATGAAGTGGAATACCTGTCCGCCATCGAAGAAGGCCGTTATGTGATCGCTCAGGCGAACATTGAACTGGACAACGAAGGTCGCATCCTGGAAGAGCAGGTTGCCTGTCGCCACAAAGGTGAATCCACCTTTATGCGCGCTTCCGATATCCAGTATATGGACGTATCTCCACAGCAGATCATTTCTGTGGCTGCTTCACTGATCCCCTTCCTCGAGCACGACGACGCCAACCGCGCACTCATGGGCGCGAACATGCAACGTCAGGCCGTACCTACTCTGCGCTCTGATAAGCCGCTGGTTGGTACAGGTATTGAACGTGCCCTGGCCGTCGACTCAGGTGTGGTAGTGGCTGCCAAGCGTGGCGGTGTGATCGACTACGTCGACGCCAGCCGCATCGTGGTGAAGGTAAACGAAGACGAGCTGCGCCCAGGCGAAGCCGGTATCGATATCTACAACCTGACCAAGTACACCCGTTCAAACCAGAACACCTGTATCAACCAGCGTCCATGCTGCCAGGTAGGTGATCCGGTTGTACGTGGCGACGTATTGGCCGACGGTCCTTCTACCGACCTCGGTGATCTGGCCCTGGGTCAGAACATGCGCGTAGCCTTCATGCCTTGGAACGGTTACAACTTCGAAGACTCTATCCTGATCTCTGAGCGTGTGGTTCAGGATGACCGCTTCACCACCATCCACATTCAGGAACTGTCCTGTATCGCCCGTGATACCAAGCTGGGTAGCGAGGAAATCACTGCCGATATCCCCAACGTGGGTGAGTCTGCTCTGTCCAAGCTGGACGAGTCAGGCATCGTGTACATCGGTGCCGAAGTGAAGGGTGGCGACATTCTGGTTGGTAAGGTAACACCCAAGGGTGAGACTCAGCTGACTCCGGAAGAGAAACTGCTGCGTGCCATCTTCGGTGAAAAAGCCTCTGACGTGAAAGACAGCTCGCTGCGCGTACCTAACTCAGTGAAAGGTACCATCATCGACGTTCAGGTATTTACCCGTGACGGCGTTGAGAAAGACAAGCGTGCCATCGAAATCGAAGAGATGCACATTGCCCAGGCCCGTAAGGACCTCTCCGAAGAGTTCAAGATCCTGGAAGAAGGTGTACTGGGCCGTGCCCGTAACCTGCTGCTGGGTGCCGGCTACACCGAAGCGCAACTGGCTGCCATTCCCCGTAAGGAAGTGCTGACCCAGGTGATCGACGATGAAGCCAAGCAAACCGAACTGGAGCAACTGGCCGAACAGCATGAAGAGCTGAAGGCCGACTTCGACAAGAAGTTCGAGCATAAGCGTCGTAAGATCACCCAGGGCGATGACCTGGCTCCAGGCGTGCTGAAGATCGTCAAGGTTTACCTGGCGGTTAAGCGCACCATCCAACCTGGTGACAAGATGGCCGGTCGTCACGGTAACAAGGGTGTGATCTCCAAGATCTGTCCAATCGAAGACATGCCATACGATGAGCATGGTAACCCAGTGGATATCGTACTGAACCCACTCGGTGTACCTTCTCGTATGAACATCGGTCAGGTACTGGAAGTTCACCTGGGTGCCGCTGCCAAAGGTATCGGTAACCGCATCGCCGCCATGCTGGAAGAACAGCGTGAACTGGCCGAGCTGCGTGGTTACATCAAGCAGGCTTACGATCTGGGCGAAGCTCAGCAAAAGGTGGATATAGACTCCTTCACCGATGATGAAGTCGTCCGCCTTGCCAAGCACCTGAAGGACGGTTTGCCAATCGCAACCCCAGCCTTCGACGGCGCGAAAGAGAAAGAGATCAAGCAAATGCTTGAACTCGCAGGTCTGCCAACTTCCGGCCAGCTGAAGCTGTTCGATGGTCGTACCGGCAACGAATTTGAGCGTGAAGTAACCGTAGGTTACATGTACATGCTCAAACTGAACCACTTGGTGGATGACAAGATGCACGCCCGTTCTACCGGTTCGTACAGCTTGGTTACCCAGCAGCCTCTGGGCGGTAAAGCCCAATTCGGTGGTCAGCGTTTCGGTGAGATGGAAGTGTGGGCCCTGGAAGCATACGGTGCTGCTTACACGCTCCAGGAAATGCTCACAGTTAAGTCTGATGACGTTAACGGTCGTACCCAGATGTACAAGAACATCGTTGACGGCAACCATCAGATGCAGCCTGGTATGCCTGAGTCCTTCAACGTATTGCTGAAGGAGATCCGTTCTCTCGGTATCAATATCGAGTTGGATCAAGAGTAAGACGCCGCCGCAGGCGCGTTTGGCAACTGAAATGGTGCCCGGCTCCCGGGCGGGGCACCTGGTTTAACTCCTTCAGGAGAGAAACGTGAAAGACTTATTAAAGTTTCTGAAACAGCAAAGCAAGACTGAAGAATTTAACGGCATCAAGATTGGTCTGGCCTCGCCCGACCTGATCCGTTCTTGGTCATTCGGCGAAGTAAAGAAGCCAGAAACCATTAACTACCGTACCTTCAAGCCTGAGCGCGAAGGTCTGTTCTGCGCCCGTATCTTTGGCCCCGTCAAGGATTACGAGTGTTTGTGCGGTAAGTACAAGCGTCTCAAGCACCGTGGTGTGATCTGTGAGAAGTGTGGCGTTGAAGTAACCCAGACCAAGGTGCGTCGTGAGCGCATGGGTCACATCGAACTGGCCAGCCCAGTTGCCCACATCTGGTTCTTGAAATCGCTGCCGTCCCGTATCGGTCTGATGCTGGATATGACCCTGCGTGATATCGAGCGCGTGCTGTATTTCGAATCTTTCGTGGTAATCGAGCCTGGCATGACCAGCCTCGAGCGCGGTCAGATGCTGACCGAAGAAACCTACCTCGACGCCCTCGAAGAGTACGGCGATGAGTTCGAAGCCAAGATGGGTGCCGAAGCGGTTCTGGAACTGCTGCGTGCCATCGATCTGGCCAAAGAAATCGAGCAGATGCGCGAAGAGCTGCCATCCATCAACTCAGAGACCCGTCGCAAGAAAGTGACCAAGCGTCTGAAGCTGATGGAAGCCTTCTACACCTCCGGCAACAAGCCTGAGTGGATGATCCTGAAAGTGCTGCCTGTGCTGCCACCGGACCTGCGTCCTCTGGTACCGCTGGACGGCGGCCGTTTCGCGACTTCCGATCTGAACGATCTGTATCGCCGCGTGATCAACCGTAACAACCGTCTGAAGCGTCTGCTGGATCTGGCTGCGCCTGACATTATCGTACGCAACGAAAAGCGTATGCTGCAGGAATCTGTAGATGCGCTGCTGGATAACGGTCGTCGCGGCCGTGCCATTACCGGTTCCAACAAGCGTCCTCTGAAGTCCCTGGCCGACATGATCAAGGGTAAGCAAGGTCGTTTCCGTCAGAACCTGCTCGGTAAGCGTGTTGACTACTCAGGCCGTTCGGTAATTACCGTAGGTCCTACCCTGCGTCTGCATCAGTGCGGTCTGCCAAAGAAAATGGCACTGGAACTGTTCAAGCCCTTCATCTATGGCAAGCTGGAAGGTCGTGGTCTGGCCACCACCATCAAAGCCGCCAAGAAGATGGTCGAGCGCGAAGTTGCCGAGGTTTGGGACGTACTGGATGAAGTTATCCGCGAACATCCCGTGATGCTCAACCGTGCACCAACACTGCACCGTCTGGGTATTCAGGCGTTCGAACCTGTACTGATCGAAGGTAAGGCAATCCAACTGCACCCACTGGTGTGTGCGGCCTATAACGCCGACTTCGACGGTGACCAGATGGCGGTACACGTACCCCTGACCCTGGAAGCCCAGTTGGAAGCACGTGCGCTGATGATGTCTACCAACAACATCCTGTCGCCCGCCAACGGTGAGCCAATCATCGTTCCTTCTCAGGACGTGGTATTGGGTCTGTACTACACCAGCCGTGAGCGTGTAAACGGTCGCGGTGAAGGCATGGCCTTCGAATCTGTTGCCGAAGCCGAGAAAGCTTATCGCACTGGTGCTGCCGAACTGCACGCCCGTGTGAAAGTACGTATCACTGAAACCCAAATCGCTGACAACGGCGAGCGTACCCAGGTGCGTCGTATCGTCGACACCACAGTGGGCCGTGCGCTGCTGTCACAAATCCTGCCTGCCGGTCTGTCATTCGACCTGGTGAACCAGGATATGGGCAAGAAGCAGATCTCCAAGCTGCTGAACACCTGTTACCGTCAGCTGGGTCTGAAAGATACCGTTATCTTCGCCGACCAACTGATGTACACCGGTTTCCATTTCGCCACCATCTCCGGTGCCTCTGTGGGTATCAACGACATGGTGATCCCGGATGAGAAGTACACCCTGGTGGCCGAGGCCGAAGCCGAAGTGCTGGAAATCCAGGAACAGTTCCAGTCTGGTCTGGTAACTGCCGGTGAGCGCTATAACAAGGTGATCGACATCTGGGCAAGCGCCAACGAAAAAGTGTCCAAGGCGATGATGGAAAACCTGTCCACCGAGACAGTCATCAACCGTCAGGGTGAAGAAGAGAAGCAGAAGTCGTTCAACAGCATCTACATGATGGCCGACTCAGGCGCTCGTGGTAGTGCCGCCCAGATCCGTCAGCTGGCGGGTATGCGTGGTCTGATGGCCAAGCCAGACGGCTCGATCATCGAAACACCCATCGTGGCTAACTTCCGCGAAGGTCTGAACGTACTGCAGTACTTTATTTCTACCCACGGTGCCCGTAAGGGTCTGGCGGATACGGCACTGAAGACAGCGAACTCAGGTTACCTGACTCGTCGTCTGGTGGACGTGGCCCAGGATCTGGTGGTTATCGAGGAAGACTGTGGCACCTTCGAAGGTCTGACCATGAAGCCGCTGATCGAAGGTGGTGACGTTGTTGAGCCGCTGCGTGAGCGCGTGCTGGGCCGTGTGGTTGCCGAAGACGTGTTCTTCCCTGGCACCGAAGACGTGCTGGCACCTCGCAACACCCTGCTGGACGAAGCCTGGTGTGACAAGCTTGAACAACACAGTGTTGACGAAGTGATAGTGCGCTCCGTAATCACCTGCGATACCGATTTCGGTGTGTGTGCTGCCTGTTACGGCCGTGACCTGGCCCGTGGTCACCTGATTAACCACGGTGAGGCCATTGGTGTGGTTGCTGCCCAGTCAATCGGTGAACCAGGTACACAGCTGACGATGCGTACCTTCCACATCGGTGGTGCGGCATCCAGGGCTTCTGCAGAAAACAGCGTACAGGTTAAGAACGCCGGTACCCTGAAGCTGCACAATGCCAAGCATGTTACCAACAGCGACGGCAAGCTGGTGATCGTGTCCCGTTCTTCTGAACTGGCCATCATCGATGAGCTGGGTCGTGAGAAAGAGCGCTACAAGGTGCCTTACGGTACCGTGTTGGAGAAGTTGGAAGAGTCTGCTGTTGAAGCCGGCGAAACCATCGCCAACTGGGATCCGCACACTCACCCAATCATCACCGAAGTGGCCGGTAACATTAAGTTCGTCGACATGATCGATGGCGTGACCATGACCCGTCAAACCGACGAGCTCACCGGTCTGTCTTCCATCGTGGTACTGGACGTGGGTCAACGTACCTCCGCCGGTAAAGAACTGCGTCCGATGATCCGTCTGGTTGACGATAACGGCAATGACCTGATGATCCCTGGCACCGACGTTCCTGCGCAGTACTTCCTGCCCGGTAACGCGATTGTGAACCTGGACGACAACGCCAAGATCAGCGTGGGTGACGCACTTGCTCGTATTCCTCAGGAATCGTCCAAGACCCGCGACATCACCGGTGGTCTGCCACGGGTTGCTGACCTCTTCGAAGCGCGTAAGCCGAAAGAGCCTGCAATCCTGGCCGAAATCAGCGGTACCATCTCCTTCGGTAAAGAGACCAAGGGTAAGCGCCGTCTGGTTATTACCCCGAGCGACGGTGGCGATGCCTATGAGGAAATGATTCCAAAGTGGCGTAACCTGAACGTGTTCGAAGGTGAAAAGGTTGAGCGCGGTGAAGTGATCGCCGACGGTCCGGAAGCGGCCCATGACATTCTGCGTCTGCGTGGTATCCACAGTGTGGCCAACTACATAGTCAACGAAGTTCAGGACGTTTACCGTCTGCAGGGTGTGAAGATCAACGATAAGCATATCGAAGTGATCATCCGCCAGATGCTGCGTAAGTGCATCATCACTGAAGCCGGCGATTCCGAGTTCCTCGAAGGTGAGCAGCTGGAAGTGTCCCGCGTCAAGATCGCCAACCGTGAACTGGAAGCTCAGGGCAAACGTCCTGCCAAGTTCGAACGCGATCTGCTGGGTATCACCAAGGCGTCTCTGGCGACCGAGTCCTTCATCTCTGCGGCCTCGTTCCAGGAGACCACTCGCGTTCTGACCGAAGCAGCCGTTGGCGGCAAGTCCGACAACCTGCGTGGTCTGAAAGAGAACGTGATCGTGGGTCGTCTGATCCCGGCCGGTACCGGTTATGCCTACCACAAGAACCGCAACCAGGCTCGCGCCAAGGGCGAGGTGGTTGAGGCGCAAACCGTGAGTGCCAGCGAAGCCGAGCAAAACCTGGCTGATCTGCTGAATCTGGCAGGCAGCCAAGAGTAATCTGGCGTCCCAGAATGAAAAAGGCGTCGCAAGACGCCTTTTTTTTCGCCATTTGACCACAAAGGTTGGCTATTTCTTGACAGTCTGACCCGACCTTTCTACAATTTCGCGTCCCACTACTGTGGGATAGATTTTTCACACCTTATTGTTGAGTTAGATTCAACTGATTTGGAGCTATACATGGCAACTGTAAACCAGTTGGTACGTAAGCCACGTGCGCCGAAAGTCGACAAGACTAACGTGCCTGCGTTGAATGCGTGCCCACAGAAGCGTGGTGTTTGTACTCGCGTGTACACCACTACCCCTAAAAAACCAAACTCTGCACTGCGTAAAGTAGCGCGTGTGCGTCTGACCAACGGTTTCGAAGTGACTTCGTACATCGGCGGTGAAGGCCACAACCTGCAAGAGCACAGCGTGATCCTGATCCGTGGCGGTCGTGTTAAAGACCTTCCCGGTGTTCGCTATCACACTGTTCGTGGTGCCCTCGACTGTGCTGGCGTTAGCGCCCGTCGTCAAGGCCGCTCTAAGTACGGTGCTAAGCGTCCTAAGTCTTAATGGCATCCCGTTAAGTAAGGCCAAGCTAAATTAATCGATTCCGGTTTTGGAAATCCCTGAAGCATACGGAGAAAAGTTATGCCAAGACGTCGCGTAGTAGGACAACGTAAAATCCTACCTGATCCAAAGTTTCACAGTGAGTTGCTGGCTAAGTTCATCAACGTCATTATGCAGGATGGCAAAAAGTCAACTGCTGAAAAAATTATCTACAAAGCACTGGATGTAGTTGCCGAGAAAAAAGGCGCTGATCATCTGGTGATCCTGGAAGCTGCTCTGGACAACGTTCGCCCATCCGTGGAAGTTAAGTCTCGCCGCGTGGGTGGTTCTACCTATCAGGTTCCATGTGAAGTTCGTCCAGTCCGTCGTAATGCCCTGGCAATGCGTTGGTTGGTTGAAGCTGCTCGTAAGCGTGGTGAAAAATCTATGGCTCTGCGTCTGGCCGGCGAAATGCTGGATGCATCCGAAAACAAAGGCACTGCCGTTAAGAAGCGCGAAGACGTGCATCGTATGGCAGAAGCGAACAAAGCGTTCGCACATTACCGCTGGTAATAAAATGGCGCGGGCAGCCTTGGCTGTCCGCGCCTTAATGGATATTGCCGGAAGTTTTTTCCGGTTTAGAGGGTTAAATCGTGGCTCGTACAACTCCTATTGAGCGTTACCGTAACATCGGTATTTGTGCTCATGTTGACGCAGGTAAAACCACAACTACTGAGCGTGTTCTGTTTTACACTGGTCTGTCTCATAAAATCGGTGAAGTGCATGACGGTGCTGCGACGACAGATTGGATGGTACAGGAGCAAGAGCGTGGTATTACCATTACCTCTGCTGCGGTAACCACCTTCTGGCGCGGTATGGACGCCCAGTTTACCGAACATCGCATCAACATCATCGACACCCCCGGACACGTTGACTTCACCATTGAAGTAGAACGTTCTCTGCGCGTGCTTGACGGTGCTGTAGTAGTGTTCTGTGGCGCATCCGGCGTAGAACCACAATCTGAAACCGTATGGCGTCAAGCTGACAAGTACGGTGTACCTCGCATGGTATTCGTTAACAAGATGGATCGTGCCGGTGCCGATTTCGATCGCGTGTGCAAGCAGATCCGTAACCGTTTGGGCGCAACCTGCGTGCCTATTCAGCTCAATATTGGTGCTGAAGACGAATTCAAAGGTGTTATCGACCTTATCAAGATGAAGGCCATCAACTGGAACGAAGCGGACCAGGGGATGACGTTCAACTACGAAGATATTCCTGCCGATCTTGTTGATAAAGCCAACGAGATGCGTGAATACCTGGTGGAAAGTGCCGCCGAAGCCTCTGAGGAGTTGATGGAAAAGTACCTGGAAACAGGTGAACTGTCCGAAACCGAAATCAAGGCCGCGCTGCGCCAACGTACCATCAACAATGAAATTGTACTCGCCACCTGTGGCAGCGCCTTTAAGAATAAGGGCGTGCAGGCGGTGCTGGACGCTGTTATCGAATACCTGCCGGCGCCAATAGATGTGCCTGCAATCAAGGGTATCGACGACGAGGAGAAGGAAGTTGAGCGTCATGCTGACGACAATGCTCCTTTCTCGGCGCTGGCATTCAAGATAGCCACCGACCCCTTCGTGGGTTCCCTGACCTTTATCCGGGTGTATTCCGGGGTACTGGAGTCGGGTGCGGCGGTGTACAATTCAGTGAAACAAAAGCGCGAACGTATTGGCCGTATCGTACAGATGCATGCCAACGACCGTACCGAGCTGAAAGAAGTTCGTGCCGGTGATATCGCTGCTGCCATTGGCCTCAAGGATGTCACTACCGGGGATACCCTGTGTGATATGGACCAGAAGGTTATCCTTGAGCGTATGGAATTCCCTGAGCCGGTGATCACCATCGCCGTGGAGCCTCGCTCCAAGGCCGACCAGGACAAAATGGGTATCGCGTTGCAAAAATTGGCAGCCGAAGATCCATCTTTCCGGGTTGAGACCGATGTGGAATCAGGACAAACCCTGATTTCCGGCATGGGTGAGCTACACTTGGACATTATTGTTGATCGCATGCGTCGCGAATTCAGCGTTGAATGCAACGTGGGTAAACCCCAGGTAGCTTACCGTGAGACTATCCGCAGCAGTGTGGAAGCCGAAGGTAAGTTCGTCCGTCAATCCGGTGGTCGCGGTCAATTCGGTCATGTATGGCTGAAGATCGAACCAATGGAAGAGGGCGCAGGCTACGAATTCGTCAACGCCATCGTGGGTGGTGTTATTCCCAAGGAATACATCCCTGCCGTTGACAAAGGTATCCAAGAGCAGATGAAGAACGGCGTGCTCGCCGGCTTCCCTGTGTTGGACGTGAAGGTCACTCTGTTCGACGGTTCATATCATGATGTGGACTCGAATGAGATGGCGTTCAAAGTTGCAGGTTCGATGGGCTTCAAGAAGGGCGCGCTGCAAGCAAGCCCGGTGTTGCTCGAGCCTTGCATGAAGGTGGAGGTTACCACTCCGGAAGACTACATGGGTGACGTAGTAGGGGATCTGAACCGTCGTCGTGGTCTTATCGAGGGTATGGATGATGGCGTCGCTGGCGTCAAGATTGTCCATGCTGTGGTACCTTTGTCCGAAATGTTTGGTTATGCGACTGATTTGCGCTCAGCAACTCAGGGTCGTGCTTCTTACTCCATGGAGTTCCTGAAGTACGCCGACGCGCCGCAAAACATTGCAAAGGCAGTTATTGAATCCCGCAGCTGATGTTCGGCAAAGGGTCTAACTGTTACTTAAATTGATATTGTCCGCCAGAGGCGGATGTTTCTGAAAAGAAAGGAATATATCGTGGCTAAAGCTAAATTCGAACGTTCCAAGCCCCACGTAAACGTGGGCACCATCGGTCACGTTGACCATGGTAAAACCACTCTGACTGCTGCTATCTCTCACGTACTGGCTAAGACCTACGGTGGTGAGGCTAAAGACTTCGCTCAAATCGACAACGCTCCAGAAGAGCGTGAGCGCGGTATTACCATCAACACCTCTCACATCGAGTACGACACTCCTACTCGTCACTACGCCCACGTAGACTGCCCAGGCCACGCTGACTATGTTAAAAACATGATCACCGGTGCTGCCCAGATGGACGGCGCTATCCTGGTAGTAGCTGCGACCGACGGTCCAATGCCACAAACTCGTGAGCACATCCTGCTGTCTCGTCAGGTAGGTGTACCTTTCATCATCGTGTTCATGAACAAGTGTGACATGGTAGATGACGAAGAGCTGCTGGAACTGGTAGAGATGGAAGTTCGTGAACTGCTGTCTGAATACGACTTCCCAGGTGATGACCTGCCAGTAATCCAAGGTTCTGCTCTGAAGGCTCTGGAAGGCGACGCTGCTTGGGAAGCCAAGATCATCGAGCTGGCCGAAGCCCTGGATACCTACATTCCTGAGCCAGAGCGTGACATCGATAAGCCATTCCTGCTGCCAATCGAAGACGTATTCTCAATCTCTGGCCGTGGTACTGTAGTAACCGGTCGTGTTGAGCGTGGTATCATCAACGTAGGTAACGAAGTTGAAATCGTGGGTATCCACGACACCACCAAGACCACCTGTACCGGTGTTGAAATGTTCCGCAAGCTGCTGGACGAAGGCCGTGCCGGTGAGAACGTAGGTGTTCTGCTGCGTGGTACCAAGCGTGATGAAGTAGAGCGTGGTCAAGTACTGGCCAAGCCTGGTTCAATCAACCCACACACTACTTTTGAATCAGAAGTATACGTTCTGTCAAAAGAAGAAGGTGGTCGTCACACTCCATTCTTCAAAGGCTACCGTCCACAGTTCTACTTCCGTACAACTGACGTGACCGGTACCATCGAACTGCCAGAAGGCGTAGAGATGGTAATGCCTGGTGACAACATCAAGATGGTTGTTACCCTGATCTGCCCAATCGCGATGGACGAAGGTCTGCGCTTCGCAATCCGTGAAGGCGGCCGTACCGTTGGTGCTGGTGTAGTAGCCAAGATCATCGCTTAATTGCGGTAATTGGTAGAAAAGGCGACCTCAGGGTCGCCTTTTTGTTTTATACGCTGGGCAAAGCCTGTGTATAAAAAGCTGGTAATTTGTGTAGAAGGCCGTATAATTCCGCGCTAATTGCATTTCGGCTGAATAGTTGCCGATGAATTGCACAGCTAACTTGATATTGCTTGCGGGGCATGTATAATAGTCGCCTCGCTAACTCAGGTTAGCGATATTTAGCGAGCCAAACAGACTTACTGTGGCCGCTACAACAGCGACTCCGATTGGGAGTCGAACGGTTAAATCATCTCGCTCTGCCTTTCCCGATTGGGGAGATGGCTAGAGGGTGATTTTTTATGTGTCCATTTTAGGAGCTCTGGTCAATGCAGAACCAAAGAATCCGTATCCGCTTGAAAGGATTTGATCATCGTTTGATTGATCAGTCAACTGCGGAAATCGTTGAAACTGCTAAACGCACTGGTGCCCAGGTTCGTGGTCCTATCCCACTGCCTACGCGCAAAGAGCGTTATACCGTTTTGATCTCTCCGCACGTTAATAAAGATGCTCGTGACCAATACGAATTGCGTACTCACAAGCGTCTGGTTGACATCGTTGAGCCAACTGAAAAGACCGTTGACGCCCTGATGCGTCTCGATCTGGCCGCTGGCGTCGATGTACAGATTAGCTTGGGTTAATTGAGATCCTTAGAAGAGGTTTGAGAGATGGCTATCGGTCTTATTGGTCGTAAAGTGGGTATGACCCGCATCTTCACCGAAGATGGCGTGTCTATCCCTGTTACTGTAATTGAAGTGGAAGCCAACCGCGTTACCCAGGTTAAGACCCTGGAAACTGACGGTTACCGTGCCCTTCAAGTTACAACTGGTGCCAAAAAAGCCAATCGCATCACTAAACCAGAAGCAGGTCACTTTGCCAAGGCGGGCGTTGAAGCCGGCCGTGGTTTGTGGGAAATGCGTCTGGCAGACGGTGAAGGCGAAGGCATTGAAGTTGGTGCTGAGCTGAAAGTTGAAATCTTCGCTGACGTAGCGAAAGTAGACGTTACCGGTCAATCCAAGGGTAAAGGCTTCCAGGGCGGTGTTAAGCGCTGGAACTTCCGTACTCAGGATATGACTCACGGTAACTCTTTGTCGCACCGCGCTAACGGTTCTATCGGTCAGAACCAGACGCCAGGTCGCGTATTTAAAGGCAAGAAAATGTCAGGCCACATGGGTGCCGAGCGTGTTACCACTCAAAATCTGGACGTTGTACGTGTAGATGTTGAGCGTAACCTGCTGCTGGTTAAGGGTGCTGTTCCAGGCGCTACCAATGGCGACCTGATCATCAAGCCTGCCGTTAAAGCTTAAGGTCTGAGGAGATAGTAATGGAATTGGTATTGAAAGACGCGCAAAGCGCTCTTGAAGTTTCCGAAACTACCTTCGGCCGTGACTTTAACGAAGCACTGGTTCATCAGGTAGTTGTAGCTTACGCTGCAAACGCGCGTCAGGGCACTCGTGCTCAGAAGACTCGCGCTGAAATCACTGGCTCTGGCAAAAAGCCATGGCGCCAGAAAGGTACTGGCCGCGCTCGTGCCGGTGGTATCAAAGGCCCAATCTGGCGTGGCGGTGGCGTAACTTTCGCTGCTAAAACCCAAGATCACAGCCAAAAAGTGAACAAGAAGATGTACCGCGGTGCTCTGAAGAGCATCCTCTCTGAGCTGGTACGTCAAGAGCGTCTGGTAGTTGTAGAACAGTTCGCTGTTGAAGCTCCAAAGACCAAAGAGCTGAAAGCCAAGCTGAAAGCTATGGATCTGGAAGACGTGCTGATCGTGACTGCAGAAGTTGACGAGAACCTGTTCCTGGCTGCCCGCAACCTGTACAAGGTTGACGTTCGTGATGTAGCAGCCCTGGATCCAGTAAGCCTGATCGCGTTCAACAAGGTCCTGGTAACTGCTGATGCTGTGAAGCAAATCGAGGAGATGCTGGCATGATCCGCGAAGAGCGTTTACTGAAAGTTATTCTGGCTCCGCACATCTCTGAAAAGAGCACTGTGGTTGCCGAGAAGAACAACACTGTGGTTTTCCGCGTAGCTATCGATGCGACCAAAGCTGAGATCAAAGCTGCTGTTGAGAAACTGTTTGAAGTTGAAGTTGATGGCGTTCGCACGCTGGTTAACAAAGGCAAGACTAAGCGTACTGGTGCTCGTATGGGCCGCCGTAGCGATTGGAAAAAGGCCTATGTGACTCTGGCTGCCGGTGCTGACATCGATTTCGTCGGCGCTGAAGCGTAAGGAGATTACTCATGGCAATTGTAAAGTGTAAGCCAACCTCTCCAGGTCGTCGTGGCGTTGTTAAGATTGTTAACAGCGATCTGCACAAGGGTAAACCTTTTGCTGGCCTGCTGGCGAAGAAGTCCAAGTCCGGTGGTCGTAACAACACCGGTCGTATCACTGTCCGTCACGTCGGCGGTGGTCACAAGCAACATTACCGTCTGGTCGATTTCAAGCGTGACAAAGATGGTATCCCAGCAAAGATTGAACGTCTGGAATACGATCCAAACCGTACCGCTCACATCGCTCTGGTTCTGTACGCAGATGGCGAACGTCGTTACATCCTGGCTGCCAAAGGCATGCAGGCTGGTGACAAGATCGTTTCTGGCGTAGATGCAGACATCAAGACCGGTAACGCCCTGCCGCTGCGCAACATCCCTGTGGGTTCTGTTGTTCACGCTGTGGAAATGAAGCCTGGCAAAGGTGCTCAGATTGCACGTTCAGCCGGTGCCTATGTACAAGTAGTGGCTCGTGATGGTGCCTACGCTACTCTGCGTCTTCGCTCAGGCGAAATGCGCAAAGTACCAGTAGACTGCCGCGCGACCTTAGGTGAAGTCGGTAATGCCGAGCACATGCTGCGCCAATTGGGTAAAGCTGGTGCCAAGCGCTGGAGAGGCGTACGCCCAACAGTTCGCGGTGTTGCAATGAACCCTGTAGATCACCCACACGGTGGTGGTGAAGGCCGTACTTCTGGTGGCCGTCACCCAGTAACTCCATGGGGCGTTCCAACTAAGGGTTATAAGACTCGTAGCAACAAACGCACTGACAAGTACATCGTACGTCGTCGTAATAAGTAATAAGAGGATTCGCCATGCCACGTTCTCTCAAGAAAGGTCCATTCATTGACCTGCACTTGCTGAAGAAGGTAGAGAAAGCGGTGGAAGCGGGTGACAAAAAGCCTATCAAGACTTGGTCACGCCGCTCAATGATCATCCCACAAATGATTGGGTTGACCATCGCTGTCCATAATGGTCGTCAGCACGTTCCTGTTTTCGTAACTGACGAAATGATCGGCCACAAACTTGGTGAATTCTCACCAACTCGCACTTATCGCGGCCACGCTGCTGATAAGAAAGCGAAGAAGCGTTAATACGGGAGGAATAAGATGGAAGTTTTAGCTAAACATCGTTTTGCCCGTACGTCGCCTCAAAAGGCTCGTCTGGTTGCTGATCAGATCCGCGGTCTGCCTGTTTCAAAGGCCCTCGAGATCCTGACTTTCAGCCCCAAGAAAGCCGCCGTACTGGTTAAGAAAGTAGTTGACTCTGCTATTGCCAACGCCGAGCACAATGAAGGCGCTGACATTGATGAGCTGAAAATTGCCAAGGTTTTCGTTGACGAAGGCCCAACAATGAAGCGCATCATGCCACGTGCCAAGGGTCGTGCTGATCGTATCATGAAGCGTACCAGCCACATCACTGTGGTTGTATCAGATCGCTAGGAGAGAGCAATGGGACAGAAAGTACATCCTAATGGTATCCGTCTGGGTATCACCAAGCCTTGGATCTCTACCTGGTACGCCGATAAAGCAGATTATGCAAATAACCTGCACAGCGACTGGGAAGTGCGTAAGTTTCTGGAAAAGAAACTGGAAGCCGCATCAGTATCTAAGATTGTTATTGAACGCCCAGCGAAAAGCATCCGCGTTACCATCCACACTGCCCGTCCAGGCGTTGTGATTGGTAAGAAGGGTGAAGATGTTGAAGTACTGCGCGCTGAAGTTGCCAAAATTGCTGGCACTCCTGCCCAAATTAACATCGCTGAGATCCGTAAGCCTGAACTGGACGCCAAGCTGGTTGCCGATTCTATCGCTCAGCAGCTCGAGCGTCGTGTAATGTTCCGTCGCGCCATGAAGCGTGCGGTACAGAACGCAATGCGTATCGGTGCCCAAGGTATCAAAGTTGAAGTTAGTGGCCGTCTTGGCGGCGCTGAGATTGCGCGTACCGAGTGGTACCGTGAAGGCCGCGTGCCTTTGCACACTCTGCGTGCTGACATCGACTATTCTACTGCTGAAAGCCACACCACCTACGGTGTGATCGGCATTAAAGTTTGGATCTTCAAAGGTGAAGTTCTGGACGGTATGCTGCCTCAGGTAGAAGAGCCGAAACAGCAGCAACCCAAGCGCAAGCCTCGTGGTAAATAGGAGAGCCGGCAATGCTGCAACCTAAACGTATGAAGTTTCGCAAGATGTTCAAAGGCCGCAACCGCGGTCTGGCGAGCGGTACCGAAGTTAGCTTTGGTACTTTCGGTCTGAAAGCAGTTGGCCGTGGCCGTTTGACTGCCCGTCAGATCGAATCTGCACGTCGTGCTATGACACGTCACGTTAAACGTCAAGGTAAAATCTGGATCCGGGTTTTCCCTGACAAACCAATTACCTCTAAGCCTCTTGAAGTGCGTATGGGTAAAGGTAAAGGTAACGTTGAATACTGGGTATGCCAGATTCAACCTGGTAAGGTACTCTACGAAATGAACGGCGTTTCTGAAGAGCTGGCTCGCGAAGCTTTCGCACTGGCCGCTGCCAAACTGCCAATCAAGACTACCTTCGTAACTAAGACGGTGATGTAATGAAAGCGAGCGAACTGAGAGAAAAAAGCGTTGAAGAACTGAACGCTGAATTACTTGGTCTGCTGCGTGAGCAGTTCAACCTGCGTATGCAACACGCCACTGGCCAGCTGGCCCAAACTCACCAGCTGAAGCAAGTGCGCCGTAATATTGCGCGTGTTAAGACCATTATTACTTCTAAGGCGGGTGCATAATGTCTGACAAAATCCGTACTTTGCAGGGTCGCGTAACCAGCAACAAAATGGACAAGTCCATCACTGTTGCCGTTGAGCGTCAGGTGAAACACCCTATCTATGGTAAGTACATCAAGCGTACTACCAAGATCCATGCACACGACGAAATGAATCAGTGCAACGAAGGCGATGTAGTCACTATCCGTGAATGTCGTCCTTTGTCCAAGACCAAGTCCTGGACCCTGGTTGAAGTAGTTTCCAAGGCCTAATAAGCCTGGATTGAGTAAACGGCCCCGAAAACCGGGGCCGTTTGTTTTTTAGCACTATCCATTCCCTTTTTATGGTGTTATACTTGCGCGCCATTTTTGTCCGTTTCTGGGCAGTAAATGGTGAGTAAATACCCCATAGTGGGGGATTGTGTGGTAACGATAGCGGAGCACTTAAAATGATCCAAATGCAATCGACTCTGGACGTCGCATGTAACAGTGGCGCTCGCAGAGTTCAGTGTATTAAGGTCTTGGGTGGCTCTCATCGTCGTTATGCCGGTATCGGCGACATCATCAAGGTTTCTGTTAAAGAAGCCATTCCTCGCGCTAAAGCGAAGAAAGGTGATGTGTATAACGCGGTGGTAGTCCGTACTAAGAAAGGCGTACGTCGTCCAGACGGTTCTGTCATTCGCTTCGATCGGAATGCGGCTGTTCTTCTGAACAACAACCTGCAGCCGATTGGTACTCGTATCTTTGGACCTGTGACCCGTGAACTGCGTAACGAGCAATTCATGAAAATCGTGTCGCTGGCACCAGAAGTACTGTAAGGAGCTTCAAAATGGCAGCAAAAATCCGTCGTGAAGACGAAGTAATCGTACTGACCGGTAAAGATAAAGGTAAGCGTGGCAAAGTGACTCGCGTACTGACTACCGGGAAAGTCATTGTTGAGGGCATCAATCTCGTCAAGAAGCACCAGAAGCCTAACCCACAACTGGGTGTGACTGGTGGTGTTGTTGAGAAAGAAGCACCGATTCAAGTATCAAATGTAGCGATCTTTAACCCTGTCACTGGCAAGGCGGATCGTGTTGGTTTCCGATTTGAAGACGGCAAGAAAGTGCGTTTCTTCAAATCGAACAGTGAACTCGTTAAGTAACTGGAGTAAACGATGGCGAAACTGCATGATAAATACAAAGAGACTGTTGTCGCTGAACTGACTAAAAAGTTCGGTTATACCAGTGTCATGCAAGTCCCTCGGATTGAGAAAATCACCCTGAACATGGGTGTTGGCGAAGCTGTTGCAGACAAGAAAATCATGGAAAATGCTGTCCGTGATATGACTGCTATTGCCGGCCAGAAGCCAGTAGTGACTGTAGCTCGTAAGTCAGTTGCTGGTTTTAAAATCCGTGAAGGCTACCCTATTGGCTGTAAAGTGACCCTGCGCGGTGAGCGCATGTGGGAATTCTTTGAGCGTTTGGTTGACATCGCAATCCCTCGTATCCGTGACTTCCGTGGTCTGAGCGCTAAGTCGTTCGACGGCCGTGGTAACTACGCTATGGGCGTGCGTGAGCAGATCATCTTCCCAGAAATCGATTACGATAAAATCGATAAAGTTCGTGGTATGGATATTGTTATCACTACCTCTGCGAACACTGACGAAGAAGGTCGTGCTTTGTTAGACGCTTTTAACTTCCCATTCAAGAAATAAGGGGTAGCGTAATGGCAAAAACTTCAATGAAAGCACGTGAAGCAAAGCGTGCAGTTCTCGTGGCCAAGTATGCTGAAAAGCGTGCCGCTCTGAAAGCTATCATCAACAGCCCTGAGTCTACTGACGAAGCGCGTTGGGATGCAGTTCTGAAGCTGCAAGCTCTACCACGTGATTCAAGCGCGTCGCGTCAACGCAACCGCTGTAATCAAACTGGTCGCCCACATGGCTTCCTGCGCAAGTTCGGCCTGAGCCGTATCAAACTGCGTGAAGCAACCATGCGTGGTGAAGTTCCTGGTCTGCGTAAGGCCAGCTGGTAAGCACTTGTCACGGAGTAAGCTAATATGAGCATGCAAGATCCTATTGCGGATATGTTGACCCGTATCCGTAACGGCCAAGCTGCTAACAAAGTATCTGTGAAGATGCCATCTGCTAAGCTGAAAGTCGCTATCGCGAAGCTGCTGAAAGAAGAAGGTTACATCACTGACTACGCCGTAGCAGAAGAAGCCAATAAGGCTGAACTGGAAATCACTCTGAAGTATTTCCAAGGCCAACCTGTCGTTGAGACTATCCAGCGCGTAAGCCGTCCTGGTCTTCGTATTTACAAAGGTAAAGACGAACTGCCAAAAGTGATGGGCGGTCTGGGTGTCGCAATCGTGTCCACTTCTAAAGGCCTGATGACTGATCGTGCCGCCCGCCTCGCTGGCATGGGTGGTGAGGTTATCTGCTACGTAGCGTAAGGAGCTAGGAAATGTCTCGTGTAGCAAAAGCACCAGTCACTATTCCTGCTGGCGTAGAGGTGACTTTGAATGGTCAGGAAATTACCGTCAAAGGCGGTAAGGGTACTCTGACTCGAGTAATCAACAATGCAGTAGCCGTTGTTGTTGAAGGTAACGAAGTAAAGTTTGGTCCAGTTGAAGGCGTTGTTAACGCTTGGGCCCAAGCTGGTACTGCCCGTGCCCTGATCAACAACATGGTGATTGGTGTATCTCAGGGTTTCGAGAAAAAGCTGCAACTGGTTGGTGTGGGTTACCGCGCTAAAGTTGCTGGCAGCGATCTGGATCTGTCCCTGGGCTTCTCACACCCGCTGGTACACAAAATGCCTGCTGGCGTTACTGCTGAATGCCCATCCCAGACCGAAATCGTTCTGCGTTCAATCGACAAAGAACTGGTAGGTCAAGTGGCTGCTGAGATTCGTGGCTATCGTCCACCAGAGCCTTACAAAGGCAAGGGTGTTCGCTACGCTAACGAAGAAGTACGCCGTAAAGAGGCTAAGAAGAAGTAGGTAACGCGATATGGATAAGAAAACATCTCGCTTGCGTCGTGCTACTCGCGCTCGCAAGAAGATCCAAGAGCTGGGCGTGAACCGTCTGGTTGTACATCGTACACCACGTCACATCTATGCTCAGGTGATCAATCCTGAAGCTCAGGTGGTTGCAACGGCTTCTACTGTTGAAAAGTCAATCAAAGAAGCTCTGAAGTATACCGGTAACGTGGATGCGGCCAAGGCAGTGGGTAAAGCCATTGCAGAACGCGCGGTTGAGAAAGGCGTGACTGTTGTTGCCTTCGACCGTTCTGGTTTCAAGTATCACGGTCGTGTGGCTGCTCTGGCAGACGCTGCTCGTGAAGCTGGCCTCCAGTTCTAAGGGGTTTATACAATGGCTAAAGTAGAAGCTCAACAGCAACAAAAAGACGATCTGCAAGAGAAATTGATTGCAGTTAATCGTGTTTCTAAAGTCGTTAAGGGCGGTCGTATCTTCAGCTTCACTGCATTGACTGTAGTGGGTGATGGTAACGGTCGTGTCGGCTACGGCTATGGTAAGGCGCGTGAAGTTCCAGCTGCTATTCAAAAAGCAATGGAAAAAGCCCGTCGCAACATGGTTTCTGTAGAACTGAACCACGGCACTCTGCACCATCCGGTGAAGGGTCGTCACACTGGTTCACGCGTTTACATGCAACCAGCTGCCCAGGGTACCGGTATTATTGCCGGTGGCGCAATGCGTGCCGTATTGGAAGTAGCAGGCGTTCACAACGTTCTGTCGAAAGCATACGGTTCTACTAACCCGATCAACATCGTTCGTGCAACTGTTGACGCTCTGGTACATATGAAGTCACCAGCGCAGATCGCAGCCAAGCGCGGCCTGAATGTTGACGAAATTCGGGGGTAATGCACCATGGCTACTAAAACTGTAAAAGTAACTCAGACCAAGAGTGCTATCGGCCGTCTGCCAAAGCACAAAGCCACTCTGACTGGCTTGGGTCTGCGTCGTATTGGTCACACCGTTGAGCTGGAAGATACTCCTGCTGTTCGCGGTATGATCAATAAGGTCTACTACATGGTTAAGGTGGAGGACTGATAAATGCGTCTGAATACTCTATCTCCAGCTGCAGGCGCTAAGTCTGCACCAAAGCGTGTAGGCCGTGGTATCGGTTCTGGCTTGGGTAAGACCGCTGGTCGCGGTCACAAGGGTCAAAAATCTCGTAGCGGTGGCGGTGTACGTCCTGGCTTCGAGGGTGGTCAAATGCCACTGAAGATCCGTCTGCCCAAGTTCGGCTTTACCTCGCGTATTGCTATGGTAACTGCTGAAGTTCGCGTAGGCGAACTGGCTAAAGTTAACGGTGATGTTATCGACCTGAACGCACTGAAAGATGCGAACGTTATTACTCGCAACATCCAGTTTGCGAAAATCGTTCTTTCAGGTACCATTGAGCGCCCAGTGACCGTGAAAGGTCTGAAGGTAACCAAAGGTGCACGTGCAGCTATTGAAGCTGCCGGCGGAAAGATCGAGGAATAATACGTCGATGGCAAAACCAGGACTTGATTTAAAAAGCGCGAAGGGCGGTCTTTCTGAACTGAAGGCCCGTCTCCTGTTCGTGATTGGTGCAATAATCGTGTTTCGTGCCGGTTCTTTTGTGCCAATTCCTGGTATTGACGCAGCTGTATTAGCAGAGCTGTTTGGCCAGCAACAAGGCACCATCCTGGGCATGTTCAACATGTTCTCCGGTGGTGCCCTTGAGCGTGCCTCTATATTTGCACTGGGGATCATGCCGTACATTTCGGCATCGATCATCATGCAACTGCTGACTGTAGTGCATCCTGCACTCGCCGAACTGAAAAAGGAAGGTGAGTCAGGTCGCAAGAAAATCAGTCAGTACACAAGGTGGGGCACCTTGGTGTTGGGTACATTCCAGTCGGTCGGTATTGCAACCGGTTTGCCGAACCTGGTTCCTGGCCTCGCGGTCAACCCAGGTTTCGGTTTTTACTTTGTTGCTACCGTGAGCTTGGTCACCGGGACTATGTTCCTGATGTGGCTGGGCGAACAAATAACCGAGCGTGGCATAGGTAACGGTATTTCGATCCTGATTTTTGCAGGTATCGTAGCCGGCCTGCCATCCGCTATCGGCCAAACGGCCGAGCAGGCGCGTCAAGGTGACATTAACGTACTGGTATTGCTGTTGATTGCAGTAATTGTACTGGTAGTGACTTATCTGGTGGTATTCGTTGAGCGTGGGCAGCGTCGTATCGTTGTCAACTACGCCAAGCGTCAGCAGGGCCGTAAGGTTTTTGCTGCGCAGAGCACTCACTTGCCACTGAAGGTCAACATGGCCGGTGTGATTCCGCCAATCTTTGCGTCCAGCATTATTCTGTTTCCAGGCACACTGGCTCAGTGGTTTGGTCAGAATCCTGCCCTGTCATGGCTCAGCGACATTTCGCTGGCCGTGTCACCCGGGCAGCCGCTGTACTCATTGCTTTATGCAACGGCAATCATCTTTTTCTGTTTCTTCTATACCGCGCTGGTGTTTAACCCACGCGAGACAGCAGACAACCTGAAGAAGAGCGGTGCGTTTATTCCCGGGATCCGTCCTGGAGAACAGACTTCGCGTTACATTGATAAAGTAATGACTCGTTTGACTCTGGCAGGCGCGTTATACATTACCTTTATCTGTTTAATTCCGGAGTTCATGTTAATTACTATGAAGGTGCAGTTTTATTTCGGCGGCACCTCACTGCTGATTATGGTAGTGGTAATCATGGACTTCATGGCTCAGGTTCAGACCCATTTGATGTCTCATCAATATGAGTCTGTGATGAAAAAAGCGAACCTTATTAACCAGGCGAACTTAGATCGTTTTGGTCGATAAGCCAGCTTTTACGGAGTGATGAAATGAAAGTTCGAGCTTCCGTGAAGAAGATCTGCCGTAACTGCAAGATCGTCAAGCGTAGTGGCGTTGTACGCGTTATCTGTGTTGAACCAAAACACAAACAGCGTCAAGGCTAAAAAAACCGGCCAGTCCCGATTTTCGGGCTGGCCAAAAAATGTTTGCAAACACGTCATCTGTCGAGTATCCTTTCGGGCTTTTCACAGATGGCCTTTAACTTAAGGAGTGCATAGTGGCCCGTATCGCTGGCATTAACATTCCTGATCAAAAGCATACAGTCATTGCATTGACTGCTATCTACGGCATTGGTCGTACTCGCGCTAAAGCAATTTGCGCGGCTACTGCTATCGCCGAAGACGCTAAGATCAAGGAATTGAGCGAAGCTCAAATCGATACTCTACGCGAAGAAGTTGCCAAATACACAGTAGAAGGTGACTTGCGTCGTGAGGTTTCAATGAACATCAAGCGTCTTATGGACCTTGGTTGTTATCGTGGCCTCCGCCATCGTCGTAGCCTGCCTCTCCGTGGGCAACGTACTAAGACCAATGCGCGTACCCGCAAAGGTCCACGTAAACCAATCAAGAAGTAACGGGAAGGTAGACAATGGCTAAAGTTCCGTCACGTTCTCCGCGTAAGCGCGTACGTAAACAGGTTGCGGATGGCATGGCTCATATCCATGCGTCTTTCAACAACACAATCGTGACTATCACCGATCGTCAAGGTAATGCTCTGTCTTGGGCAACTGCCGGTGGTTCAGGTTTCCGTGGTTCACGTAAATCTACCCCGTTTGCTGCACAGGTTGCCGCTGAGCGCGCAGGTGCTGCTGCTCAGGATTACGGTTTGAAAAACCTTGAAGTTTTTGTGAAGGGTCCAGGTCCAGGTCGTGAGTCAGCCATTCGTGCGCTGAACGCTGTTGGTTACAAAATTACCAACATCACTGACGTGACACCTATTCCTCACAATGGTTGTCGCCCTCCTAAAAAGCGCCGCGTGTAACTCGCCGTTTAGTTAGGATAGTTGGAGAAAGATCATGGCAAGATACTTGGGTCCCAAGCTCAAGCTCAGCCGCCGGGAAGGTACTGACCTTTTCCTGAAAAGCGGTGTGAGAGCAATCGATTCGAAGTGTAAGCTGGAAGCTGCACCTGGACAACATGGCGCTCGTAAGCCACGTCTGTCTGAGTACGGTCTGCAGCTGCGCGAGAAGCAAAAAGTTCGTCGTATTTACGGTGTGTTGGAAAAGCAATTCCGTAACTACTATAAAGAAGCTGCACGTCTGAAAGGCAACACTGGTGAAAACCTGCTGCAACTTTTGGAAACCCGTCTGGATAACGTAGTTTATCGTATGGGCTTTGGTGCGACACGTGCTGAAGCACGTCAGCTGGTTAGCCATAAGTCTGTTATGGTAAACGGTCGTGTTGTTAACATTCCGTCATTCAAAGTGTCTGCGAATGATGTAGTAAGCATCCGCGAAAAGTCACAGAAGCAAGCTCGTATCAAGGCTGCTTTGGAAGTGGCTGGTCAGCGCGAGAAGCCTACTTGGGTTGAAGTAGATGCCGCTAAGATGGAAGGTGCTTTCAAGCGCGTTCCAGAGCGTAGCGATTTGTCTGCGGATATTAACGAACAGCTGATCGTCGAGCTTTACTCTAAGTAAGGCTAACAAACAAGAGAGGACACAATGCAGGGTTCTGTTACAGAATTTCTTAAACCGCGTCTCGTGGATATCGAGCAGGTTAACCCAACTCGTGCCAAGGTGACTCTGGAGCCGCTCGAGCGTGGTTTCGGACATACTTTGGGTAACGCGTTGCGTCGCATCCTTCTGTCGTCTATGCCCGGCTGCGCGGTTACCGAAGTCGAGATCGACGGTGTGCTGCATGAATACAGCAGCAAGGAAGGCGTACAAGAAGATATCCTTGAAATCTTGCTGAACCTGAAAGGTCTGGCAGTGATCATCGAGGGTAAAGACGAGGCTATGCTCACTCTGAGCAAGTCCGGCGCAGGCCCTGTCACTGCAGCAGACATCACCCACGACGGTGATGTAACTATCGTCAACCCTGACCATGTTATCTGTCATTTGACCGGTAACAATGAGATCAGCATGCGTATCCGCGTTGAGCGTGGTCGTGGTTATGTGCCGGCTTCTGCCCGTGCCCAGACCGAAGACGATGATCGCCCAATCGGCCGTTTGCTGGTTGACGCTTCCTTCTCGCCCGTTGCCCGCATTGCCTACAACGTAGAAGCAGCGCGTGTGGAACAGCGTACTGACCTGGATAAGCTGGTAATCGATATGACCACTAACGGTACTATCGATCCGGAAGAAGCTATCCGTCGTTCCGCAACCATCCTGGCCGAACAGCTGGATGCGTTTGTAGAGCTGCGTGATGTTTCTGAGCCAGAGCAGAAAGAAGAGAAGCCAGAGTTCGATCCAATTCTGCTGCGTCCTGTCGACGATTTAGAGCTAACTGTACGTTCGGCCAACTGTCTGAAGGCCGAAGCGATTCATTACATCGGAGATCTGGTACAACGCACTGAAGTTGAGTTGCTCAAGACACCTAACCTGGGTAAGAAGTCTCTTACCGAGATCAAGGATGTGTTGGCTTCTCGCGGACTGTCGCTAGGTATGCGTCTGGAAAACTGGCCTCCAGCCAGCTTGGCCGACGACCTGTAAGTCCCAGGTTTGTACAGATTTAGGTTATAAGGATTAGGTCATGCGCCATCGTAAGAGTGGTCGTCAACTTAACCGCAACAGCAGCCACCGCCAAGCTATGTTCCGCAACATGGCTTCTTCACTGGTTCGTCACGAGATCATCAAGACGACCGTAGTGAAGGCGAAAGAACTGCGCCGCGTAGTTGAGCCTCTGATAACACTTGCTAAAAGTGACAGCGTTGCAAATCGTCGTCTGGCATTTGCTCGTACCCGCGATCAAGAAGTCGTAGGTAAACTGTTTAATGAACTGGGTCCACGTTACCAGGAGCGTCCTGGTGGTTACACCCGTATCCTGAAGTGCGGTCTGCGTGCCGGTGATAAAGCCCCTATGGCTTACATCGAGCTGGTTGGCCGTCCTGAAGCTGCTGAAGCCGTAGACGTCGAAGCAGCCGAGTAATCGGGATAGTTCAATTAAAAAGGCCGGGTAGCAATATCCGGCCTTTTTGTTTTTCGTTTGTCTGCCTGTCGCTTCTGTATTGGGCTTCAATGTGGGTTGTGTAATTCGTTGGGCAGCCAACAGCCAACAGCCAACAGCCAACAGCCAACAGCCAACAGCCAACAGCCAACAGCCAACAGCCAACAGCCAACAGCCAACAGCCTACAGCCTACAGCCTACAGCCTACAGCCTACAGCCTACAGCCTACAGCCTACAGCCTACAGCCTACAGCCTACAGCCTACAGCCTACAGCCTACAGCCTACAGCCCAAAGCCCAAAGCCCAAAGCCCAAAGCCTACAGCCCAAAGCCTACAGCCCAAAGCCCAAAGCCCATATCCCAAAGCCCATAGCCCAAAGCCCGGCCCATAGCTCACAGCACACGACAGTACCTACAGACTGTGCGAGCCTATCGCGCTGACGGTAATGGATGGCTAGCCTTTACTCTGGCTCTTGGGGAATGCTTGGACGTGGTTTGGTTATGTGCGGTGGAGACAGGAAGGGCCTTTCGCAGGCATAAAAAAACGCCTCCGGAGGGAGGCGTTTATGGCAGTTAGCGTGAACCACCTTTTTGCTTGTCGCCATAATCAAGCTTTTGGTGATTCTTACCCATGGCTTCAGCGACCTCGGGGGGCATGTAATTTTCATCGTGCTTGGCCAATACTTCCGATGCCTCAAGCTTACCTTCGCCGGTCAATATACCTTGCGCGACAATTCCCTGGCCTTCTCGGAACAGATCGGGCAGCAGATCGTCATAGGTCACCAGAATCTCACCGCCATTGGCGTCGTGTACCGCAAACTCCACGTGCAAGCTTTGCGGATCGCGCTTGAGCGATCCCTCAGTCACCATACCGCCGACGCGAATGCGCTGGCCTACGGTCGGTTTAATGCCGGTATCGGTCTTGCCGTTTACAATTTCACTCGGGGTGTAGAAAAGGTTGATGTTGCTGTTGAGCGCGTACAGCAGCAGCGAAGCCACAGCGGCTACACCGCCAATAAGGGCGACAACCAGGGTCAGTCTTTTCTTGCGTCTTGGGTTCATGCTTTGGTACTCCGATGTTCTTTCAGGCGCTCTTCGCGGACAATTTTCTTGGCAATTTCCGTTAACACCTTTTGTTGTTGGCTCCGGCTTGACAGTATTAATGCTGCCAGACAACCGAAAGTGGTGCCGTAAGCCAACCAAACGTAGAAGGCATAGCCTCCCATGTTGAAGAATTCACTTAAAGATTCAAATTGCATTATTTGACTCCTTTCGCCATGGCCATTTCCCTGACCCAGGGACGCATGGCATTACGTGCCAGTATTTCGGCTTTGAAACGCAATATGGTGATGGCACCCACCATCATGCCAAAGCCAAATATGTTAATCAGCAGCGGAAAGAGCATGTCCATTGACATGGTGGACTTCTCGGTGATCCTGATGGTCGACGGCTGATGCAGTGAACTCCACCATTCCACCGAGTATTTGATAATCGGAATATTGATTACCCCTACTATGGCCAGGATCCCAGCAGCTCTGGCTGCCAGCACCTTGTCTTCAAATGAGGCGTACAGGGATATCACCCCCAAATAAAGAAACAGTAATACCAATTCCGATGTCAGACGTGCATCCCATACCCACCAAGTCCCCCACATGGGTTTACCCCAGGTGGCGCCGGTGAACAGGGCGATAAAGGTGATCACAGCACCAATTGGCGCCATTGACGCTGCTGCCCAGTCGGCGAGTTTAATTTGCCACACCAAACCGATGAACGCGGCAGTAGCCATGCCCATATACACAGCCATCGACATTGACGCTGCCGGCACATGGATGAAGATAATCCGGTAGCTGTCACCCTGCTGATAGTCGCTTGGCGCAAAAGCCAGGCCCCAGAGTGTGCCCGTACCGATCAACACTACGGCCAGGACGGTAAACCACGGAAGCAGTTTATCTGACAGTTTGAAGGCTCGCTCAGGATCTGCGTAAGGATGAAGCCATTTCCACATTTAGTTTGTACTCACTCTAAGGGAAGCCCCAATTGCAAAGGGCGCCAAGGTTAAAGAACCTGCCAGCATGGCTGCTATTATAGCGAGCTGGCCATCGTAGGGTAAATTCATTCCCGCCGCGTCTATGGCACTGGTGGCAAAAATAAGCACCGGAATATACAGCGGCAGGATCAATAAACTGAGCAGGACACCCCCCTTCCGTAAACCCACGGTCAGAGCCACGCCGATGGCGCCAAGTAAGCTGAGTACCGGAGTGCCCAGAAGCAGAGTGCTCATCAGGGCGCCGTAGCTGTTCTCTTCAAGGTGAAGCAGTACCGCCAGCAGGGGAGAGACCAGGATCAGCGGCACGCCGGTCAGTAGCCAGTGTGCCAGTACTTTCGCCAGCACCAAAATAGACAGCGGCTGGGGGCTCAACAGCATTTGCTCCAGTGAGCCATCGACAAAATCAGCCTTGAACAGGCGCTCAAGAGAGAGCATGGAGGCAAGCAGCGCGGCAACCCAAATGATACCGGGGGCAATTTGGGTCAAAATTTTCGGTTCAGGTCCTATGCCGAGGGGAAACAGGGTCACCACCATGACAAAGAAGAGTAATGGGTTGAATATATCGCCACGGTGACGGACGGCTATCTTCAGATCGCGCTTTAGCAGTGTGAAGAATGCCTGGGTAAAACTGATGCCTCTTTTCATGCAATAACCTTATAGGAAGCGATAATCCAGGCGGAGTTTGCGTAATCTGTCGTCTTTGATTAACCCCATGTCCTGATGGGTGGTCAATATGACGCAGCCACCGCTATCGGCGTGTTGAATGAACAAATGTTCAAGTTCCTCAACACCACGTTTATCAATGGCGGTGAAAGGTTCGTCGAGGATCCAGATTTTGGCACTATTGTGCCAAAGCCTGGCCAAGGCCGTACGCCTGTGTTGGCCGGCGGACAGATGCCCCGCCAGGGCTTCTTCAAAGCCACCTAGGTTCACCTTGGCCAGGATTTCGCGGCAATCAAAGTCAGCATAACCACTGATCCTTAAATTGAAGTTAAGGTTTTCTTCTGCTGTCAGCTCGCTTTTCACCCCGGCCAAGTGGCCAAGGTAAAGCAAGTCTTCATTGAATTCATCGCGGCAGGCATTGATGTCCTCATGCTGGTACTTCACGGTGCCTGCGTATGGGCGGGACAAACCGGCAAGGATCCGCAACAGGCTGGTTTTACCTGCCCCGTTAGGGCCTTCAATCTGGATTATATCGCCGGGATTGATGGCGAAACTCAGGTCATCAAACAGAATGCGCTCTTCGCGGATGCAGGTAAGACCCTCTGCGGAAATCAATGCGTTAGCTGTCATTAACTTTGGGGTCACTGATGCCTCTGGTTCGGGAATGTCTAGCTGCTGCGATACTAACACACTTGACCTCTATGGTGATCCGGCGCAGGGATTTAGTGTCAGCATTTTGATCTGGCTCAGCTTCTGCTGCCCACGCCCGTTTTCTATGGCTTGCTAATATAATAAGGAAATTGTGTCCCATGTCTCATCCTGATTCAAAGGCTGGGATTGTGGTCACAAAAAGGTGAGTTTTGGTGAAGTTTGTAGTAGCCTTGGTTACGCAATCATCAGTCTGCCCCTTTAGAAAGGCAGCGTTGAGCATTGTAACAATTGCATTAGGAACACTTAGAATGAAAAAACTGTTAGCAGTGGTAGCAGTAGCTTCTCTGGCAATGGCCGGAAGCGTATCTGCACAAGAAGGTAAGGCTGTATACGAGAAAGCATGCCACGTATGCCACGCCATGGGCGTTGCCGGCGCACCAGTTGTTCATGACGCTGCCCAATGGGAGCCTCGCCTGGCCAAGGGTATCGATGCTCTGGTAGGCAGCGTTAAATCAGGTCTGAATGCTATGCCACCAGGTGGCATGTGCACCGACTGTTCCGATGACGATTACAAGGCTGCTATCGAGTTCATGTCCAAGTAATCTGGCATCAGATAAAAAACCGGCCCTATTGGCCGGTTTTTTTATGCCGATTTTGCTGAGATGAGTGAGGTAAAAATAAAGGCTCCCTGGGGAGCCTTTATTTATTTGGGCTGAACGCTAATGGACCTGAACGTCCAACGTCAGTTGGATTTGCTCGCCTGGTTTGACGGAGGCAACCCGACCCTGAAGATCTCCGGCTTGCGGTCTGACTGTGCCGCTTTTTGAGAGCAGGGCAATAACATCCACTACCTTGGCACCACTGAGCTTATGATCGTTGCTCATGGCGCTGCTGTCGTCCAGTTTAACCGTCATGGGCATGGCATCGGCCTTGACCTTGGTCACAGCCAAGGGGATACGCTCGCCGTCTGTGGTGCGGGCAAACACAAACAGGGTGTCACTTGCCTGCACCTGAGTGGCCAGCTCGGGTTTTACCGATACAGTCACTGTCAGTTCAGATGCCTGGGTCATTGGCCTGTGAGTGGCATCATTTGGCATGGCACCGCTGTCCTGCATTCTCATTCTGGCGGTCGCGATGGCATTGGCCAGGGCTTCACGATCAACGTCCGGACGGTCAGAGGTCAGTATGGTTTCCCAGGCGGTGATGGCCTTGGTGAAGTCGGAACTGAAAAATGCGTCCATACCAACCAGCAACAGAGTCGAAGGATCCTTGGGATCCAGTGCCAGAGCCTGATCGATCAGGGCCTGTACTTCCGGCGTCATTTGCTGATCGTTTTTGTAGTAGAGCGCGGTGGCTTTAGGGCCGAGCATTTCCGCATAGGTACCAACCAGCTCCATGACCTTATCGAAGGCAGTCATGGCCTTGTCATATTGGCCGGCTGAGATATAGGCATGGCCGAGAGAGAACCAGGCCTGGCTGTTTTCGGGCTCAGAGGCGACGGCGGCCTCCATCATTTTCAAACGCTGGGCCATCAGTTGTTCCGGATTCATGCCGGCGTGAGGATCATTCGCCACGGGAGGATTGGCCAACTCCTCAAATGCACCCAGGCGGTGATACATGAAGGCGGTGACTGCCAGCAACATTACCGACATCAGAATTGGCCACGCCAGACTGCGGGAGTTCTTGTTAAGTCCGGCACTGGCCTTGTCGCCTTGCTTGATATCCTGTAGCAGGCTCAGTTCCAGCTCGGCTTTCAGCGCGTCAAATTCGCTTTGATCCAGAGATTGATTGGTCAACTCCAGTTCAAGATTGGCCAATCTTTCTTTGTACAAAGCCAGGTTGGTGCTTTGACGCACATCTTCAGCTTTGGCCAGACCCTTTTGTTGGCGGAAATGGGGAATCCAAATCAGCACCAGGCCGACCAGGACAACGAGTGCTATCAAAATCCAGAATGTGGTCATCGTTTCAGTTCGCTTTCGTTTGAATTGACGGTAAAGCAGGGTTGAGCGCCAGATTATACGAAAAGCAGATTCATTGAACAGTAATATACGCTTTTCGACCCGGAGTTGAGGTCTGCCTCACAGATCAATGACTCACGAAGAACTTTCGCTTAAGTGTCATTGTCAGATTGCAAACCCTGATGCGGGTCTTGGGTCGACAAATACAGAATGAGACTCGTAACCCATTATTGAGCTAAAGTGGCAGACAGCCACAGTAGCTATGTCTAAAATGGCACGAGCATTCGCAAGCACTAATATGTGCAGCAAGGCTTGTTGTGGGTTGATGCTCAGCCGGGCATTCAACATGGCAAATTGATTGAAGGAATCCTCATGATCCCAGAACTTGGACATTTTTCGCTGATCACCGGCATGGCCTTTGCCCTGCTGCTGACCATCGTGCCTCTGATTGGGGTGGCGCGCAAGGATCAGTACCTGGTGCGTTATGCTTGGCCTTTAGCTTACGGCATGTGTTTCTTTATCCTTTTGGCCATAGTGGCTCTGGGATACAGCTTTGCCGTGGACGATTTCTCGGTTTCCTATGTGGCCCAGCATTCCAACTCGCAGCTACCCATATTCTTCAAGATTGCCGCGGTCTGGGGTGGTCATGAAGGTTCCCTGCTGTTTTGGGTTTTCGCCATCTCTGTTTGGGCCGCTGCAGTAGCGACCTTCAGTAAGGGATTGGAAGAGGTGTTCACCGCAAGGGTGTTGGCCGTTATCGGTCTTATCACCCTGGGCTTCAGTACCTTCACTTTGCTGACCTCCAGTCCCTTTGCCCGCCTGTTTCCGGCACCGATGGAAGGACGGGATCTTAACCCCATGCTGCAGGACGTGGGCCTTATCTTCCATCCCCCCATGCTGTATCTGGGGTATGTTGGATTTGCGGTCAGTTTTGCTTTTGCCATTGCGGCGCTGCTCAGTGGTCGCCTGGATTCCGCCTGGGCACGATGGAGTCGTCCTTGGACACTCGCTGCCTGGATATTCCTGACCGGCGGTATCGCGCTGGGCTCCTGGTGGGCCTACTATGAGCTGGGCTGGGGCGGCTGGTGGTTCTGGGATCCGGTTGAAAACGCCTCCTTTATGCCTTGGTTGATCGGTACCGCTTTGGTGCATTCGCTTATCGTCACCGAAAAGCGCGGCACCTTCCGCAACTGGACGGTACTGCTGTCTATTTTTGCGTTTTCTCTAAGCCTGCTTGGCACCTTTATTGTGCGTTCCGGCGTGCTGACCTCGGTGCACTCCTTTGCGTCCGACCCCAGTCGCGGTATGTTCATTCTGTTGCTCTTGGGTATTACCATAGGTGGTTCGCTGACACTCTTTGCCTTCCGGGCCAGCGATATGACCAGTCCTGCCAAATTTGAACTCATGTCCAAGGAAACCATGTTGCTGTTGTGCAATGTGATACTCACTGTAGCCGCAGGCACTGTGCTGCTTGGCACCCTGTATCCACTGCTGATTGATGCACTGGGCATGGGTAAGATCTCCGTTGGACCACCGTACTTTAATGCCGTGTTTGTTCCTCTGGTGCTGGTACTGTTCGTCTTCATGGGGATCGGTCCCATTGTGCGATGGAAAAAAGCCAAACAAGGTGAACTTAAGCGTCAGTTATTGATACCGGCGGTTGTGTCTGTACTGTTTGGTTTGGCGGCTCCATTCCTGGCCGGCGGAGAGTTCAATGCCTGGGTTGCTGCCGGAATAGCGGCAGCTGTGTGGATTACCCTGGCAACCCTGCGTGAAGCTTATAACCTCGCCAAGACCAAAGAAGGCACATTTGAACTGACCCGCATCAGCCGCGGCCAATTGGGCATGATAGTCGCGCACCTGGGCATCGCCGTTTCTGTGGTTGGAGCAACCATGGTGTCCAACTACACCATAGAAAAGAGTGTGCGTATGGGGCCGGGTGCCAGCTATGAGTTGGCCGGTTACACCTTCAAGTTTGTCGATATTAAGAATATGGCCGGTCCGAACTACACGGCGAAACAAGGCCAAATTGAGGTTTACGAAGGGGATAAGTTCCTGACGCTGCTCAAGCCCGACAGACGTCAGTACAATGTCAGCACCATGGATATGACCGAAGCCGGCATCGACTGGGGTCTGTTCCGGGATTTGTATGTCACCATGGGTGATCCTGTCAGTGATACAGAATTTGCCGTGCGTCTGAATTACAAGCCTTTCGTCCGCTGGTTGTGGTTCGGTGGCATATTTATGATGATCGGCGGTTTATTTGCCGCTTCGGACAAGCGTTATCGGGTGCGTGCCGCAGCGCCTGAGGCGGCTCAGGGAAAAATGGCAACTGCCTGATTTTGGAGATGACATGAAAAAGCTGGTGCTCTTTATTCCACTGTTTGTGTTTTTAGGACTGGGGATCTTTTTGTACAAAGGATTGTTTCTTAATCCACAGCAATTGGATTCCGCCCTGGAAGGAAAGCCTATTCCGGTATTTTCCCTGGAAAAATTGGATGTACCCGGGGAAATGATCAGCAATGAAGATCTCAAGGGTAAGGTGTCCATGCTCAACGTATGGGCGACCTGGTGTCCTTCCTGTAAGTATGAGCATCCATTTTTGCTGATGTTGTCACGTAAAAACATATTGCCTATCTATGGCATAAATTACCGTGACGAGCGCGATCCGGCATTGCAGGAACTCAAATATCAGGGCAATCCCTATACGATGAATATTTTCGATAAGGATGGCCGACTGGGACTGGATTTGGGCGTTTATGGCGCCCCAGAAACTTTCCTGGTGGATCACAAGGGAATTATTCGATATCGCTTCGCCGGACCAGTCGATCAGCGGGTATGGAGTGAAACCCTGTATCCCATGATACAGCAGCTCCAAGCCGAAGCTGCGCAGCAAGGAGCCGCATCATGATCCGTGCATTGCTCGTATTTTGCTGTTCGGTGCTGTTTTCATGGCAAGTGCTGGCGACGCCTGTGGACACCTATGAGTTCAAGTCGGCAGAAAATCAGAAGCGCGCTTTGGCATTGGCACACGAGCTGCGCTGTCCCCAATGCCAAAACCAAAACCTGATTGA